>JAGYMF010000161.1 GCA_018400695.1 Bacteroidales bacterium
AGTTCATCCAGCATGCCCATACCGACAGATCCATTGGTCAGATGAACAATCTCCCTGCTCCTGGTTTTGTAAAGGATCGGGGGGTTGTGGCCGGCGTTGACATATTTTAGTTCATGCGTTTTGTAGCAGTAGCGCGCAATGAACATGGTGATAAATTTTTCTCCCCGGGCACTGCTGAGGACCCTCCTGTTCAGTTTTTCCACCAGCGTTTCCAGGGGGATATCCTTGGTGAAGAGGGCCTGGAGGTTGGCCTGGAAGTTGGACATTAAAATGGCTGCCGAGATTCCCTTTCCTGAAACATCGGCGATACAGAAACCGATCTCATTTTCGTCCAGTTCAATCACATCATAGTAGTCGCCACCAATCTCAAAATGGGGTTTATAGAAGGCCGTCATGGTGATGTTCCCGTTCGAAGGAAGCTGATCGTCTTTGGGAATCAGCATGTTCTGCATCCTGCTGGCGAGTTCCATCTCCTTGTTCAGTGCCTCCTGCCTGAGTGATTCACGGAACAGCCGCTTATTTTCAATGGCTACGATGATGATGTTGGACAGTGTCTGAATGTAGCGCTGGTGTTTAAGGATCGGGCTCATTCCTTCCCCCTCTTCCTCAATGTCGCCGATCAACACATAGGCAAGCGGTTCATCTTTATGGATAATCGGGATGACGATGTCCATTGGCTCAGGAAACCGCTTCGGATCAGCGGTCACATGCTCGATCTCGGTGATGGGAATAAGGTCGGTTTCAATATTGAGCCTGTTGAAGAAGTCCGGCCTGAAGCCTGAATTCACCAGGCACTCCCACTTGTGACCTAACTTGATGACCATCACCTTCCCGATGGAAAGCTCATCGGTGAGCAGTTTCTCAAATTTCCGGGTAAGCTCGCTTACGGATACATTGTCGTTGATGGCAAGGGTAACATCAAGCAATGCGTTCAGTTTGAACCGTGAGGTTTTTACTCTTTTTGGAGAATCGCCCATGAGAAGGTTCCGTTAATGTATCACAAGATACACAATTTATTTTTTAACCCGCTCCGAATAGGAACGGTCCCTGGTATCGACCTTGATGGTCTCTCCCTGCTCGACAAAAATCGGTACCATCACCGTGGCGCCGGTCTCCAGTGTGGCGGGTTTCAGTGCTGTGGATGAGGAGGTATCTCCCCTCACCCCGGGTTCTGAGTAGGTGATCTCCAGTTCAACAAACGGGGGTAATTCACAGGAGAGCGGGGTTTCATTGTCGGCATGAACAACAATCTCCACCTCCTGTCCCTCTTTCATGAGGTCTGCATTTTCGATCAGCTTCTCCTCGATCACGATCTGCTCAAAGGTTTCCAGGTGCATAAAGCTGTAGCCCAGGTCATCTTTGTACAGGTACTGGTATGGCCTTCTTTCAACGCGGGCGGTGTTGACCTTCACCCCGGAGGTGAACGTATTGTCAATAACCTTTCCGGTGGTCAGACTTTTAAGTTTTGTCCTGACAAACGCCGGTCCTTTCCCGGGTTTTACATGTTGAAACTGTACGATGGCAAACAGGTCGTTGTTATATTCCAACACAAGCCCGTTCCTGAAATCTGCGGTTGTAGCCATAAATATTATTTTTCAATTTGTTTTAAGAACCGGTAAAATAATGAAATAAAATCTTTAACAGCAACTTATTCTTTCTGCTCAGAACACCTTTCTTTTCGGGATCGTTGCTACAAAATCCTTCAGGTAATAGGGTTCGAAATATGCTGTATCTTCAAAATCCTGGTGTTTCATGGCCTCCAGTGCCAGGGGGATCATATACCTGGAGGAGGGGTTGATGTTGCTGATGAAGTGTGCATTCGGATGGGTGATCAGCGGTGCCGCCTTGTCAGCACCGTTGCCAAAAAACAGGATGGGATTTTTATCCAGCTCCTTGCTGTAGCTGTGTTCATCAATGATCGCCGCTGAAACCGGCACTTTTTCGTTTATCTCTCTGTCGTAGATCGCCGCGTACACCTCCATCCTCCGTGCATCGATCATGGGACACAGCAGCATGTCCTTATGGTTGTCCAGCATTTTCTTTGCTGAAGGATGTGCAACAGCAGCAGCGGCCATGGCCTGCAGGGTGATCATACCGATCACCGGTATGTTCATCGCGTAGGCAAACCCCTTGGCTGCCGAAACCCCGATGCGCAGTCCGGTATAGGAGCCGGGGCCTTTGCTGACCGACAGGGCGATGATCTGTTCAGGAGCTGTTCCGGATTCCTTCAGCACCTCTTCAATAAATACAGTCAGAAGCCTGCCGTGGGAACGGTCTTCATCACTTTCGCGGATAGCCAGCAGTGTTGCTCCCCTGCTGATTGCCACAGAACAGATATTTGTAGCGGTCTCCAGGTGGAGGATGATAGGTTCGTTTTCCAGCTTATTTCCGGGTCTTCTATTCAGGGGCATAGAGTTTTTCTTCATCAACAATTTCAATGCTTTTCTGGTCAGACAGCTCCCTCGAAATGGCCGAATAGGGTGCAACAATGACCTGGTCGTCCGGTTCCAGCCCCTCCAGTATTTCAATGAAGCTGTTGTCCTGTACCCCGGTTTTGACCTGTTTCATGATGCATTTATCTTCCAGCGCCACGAAAACCACCGTTTCTATGATCTCTTCCTTTGGAGGTTGCTCCGGCTTCTGTTTTGTCTCTTCGGCAGCATCACCGGAGGGAACGTCCCCTTCCTCCTCCATGTCACTATCCCCTGTTTTACTGATGTCACGGGTGGTCACCGCCTGGATGGGAATGGCGTAGACCCCTTTCCTGACCTCTGTCTGGATATCGGCAGTGGCCGACATACCGGGACGGAGCGGGTAGGGGTTGGATTCGGATACCTTGTCCTGGTAGGATGAAGGCAGGAGCCTGATCTTCACGTTGAAATTGGTTACCTGGTCGGTTGTGATGCCCGTGACATTGGCAGATACCGGTATTTCCGTTACAATGCCCTTGAATTTTGTATCAAGATAGGCATCCACTTCGATCAGTGCAGTATCATTGAAAGACACCCTGACGATATCATTTTCATTGACCTCCACCTCCACCTCCATCATATTCAGGTCGGCGATCCGTAGAATCTCCGTTCCCGACATCAGCTCGGTTCCTACAACGCGTTCACCCAGTTCAACATTCAGGGCAGAGATCGTGCCGCTCATGGGGGCATAGATCGAGGTTTTTTCCAGGTTTTCCTGGGACTCCTCCAGGGCTGCTTTTGAACTCTCTACAGAGAATTCCGCAGCCTCCTTTTCTGCTTTTGCGGTGAAGAAGTTGGTTTCGGACTGCTCATATTCGGCCTCTGAGATCGCATTTTGGCTGTAGAGCAGTTTGTTCCGGTCAAAGTTCAGCTTGCTCTGCTGCAGCTGCGCCGCAGCCTGCCTTTCGCGCGCCATGGCATTGTTGAGTGCCGCTTCAGCGCGGTTTCGTGCCATGATATAGTTTTCAGGTTTGATCTTTAGCAGGAACTGTCCCTTTTCAACGTTGTCGCCCTCTTTGACCGCCAGTTCAACGATCTCTCCCGACACATCGGGTGAAATCTTTACTTCGGTTTCGGGCTGGATCTTGCCATTGGCAGTAATGATCTCTGTTATATCCCGGGTTTCACCGCTCTTTACAGCCACCTTGATATAGGCCTCTTTGCCGATCCAGCCGGCTGCTTTGGCAATGCCGAAAAAGATGATCAGGACAGCAGCCGTAACGGCAAGGATGATCAGAATTTTTTTTGAGTTCATGTCAGATGATATATATTATGTGCTATAAAACGATCGGTTCTCCCATATAGAAATTCAGGATCTTCGTTTTGAAGATAAAATCGTATTTTGATTGAAGCAGGTCTGACTGGGTCATGGTGAGCTGGTTTTTAGATGTATTGTAATCGACCGTGTTCACAAGTCCAACTTCAAATTTTTTCTCGGTGTATTTAAACGACTCCTCCATGGAGATCAGGGCTTTCTGGGTGGATTCGAATTTTTTCAGGGCTGCCAGGGCATCTGCGTGTGCCTGTTGGATGTCGCGGTAGAGGCTGTTCTTCCTGTTCT
>JAGYMF010000162.1 GCA_018400695.1 Bacteroidales bacterium
GACTGCTCTTTGCTTCAGGCTGTCAAGAATAATCAGGAGGATCAGCGTAAAAAGAAATGCGGAAGCTGTGGAGATCATCACGATCACAGAACGTTTAGGGTAGGCCTTCTTCTCGGAAGCATAGGCCCTGTCGATGATAAATTTATACGGCAGCTGCTGAACGGTTTCCACCCTGGCCTCCTGGTAACGCTGACGAAGATCTGACAACCGCTCAGTCTCATGGTCCAGGTGGTTGGTAAGGGTAATGAAGGTTCCTCCGTGTTCTGCCAGCGCAGTCCCCATTCCTGCCAGGCTTGCCGCACCGGAGCTGCGGAAGGAGGAGGACATCTCCTCACCGAGGATCTGCAGGGAATCTTTTAGCACCCGCACATTTCTCTCCGCATCATTGTACTCGTTCTTTACCAGCGCAAAGGCAGCCAGTGCCCGCTCCTGTTTCATCTGGTTGAACACTGTATCGATCAGGTTCGAAATATCATTGGCAATATCTGCCGCCACCTGCGGGTCGGTATCCATGACGCTGATCTCGACCGACATCAGTTCAGTACGCCGAAAACTGATGTTGTTCTTGTATTCATTGGCCAGTTGTGTATACGGGTACTTTGATTTTGGATCGATCCCGTAATGGTTCATCAGATCGTACTTCTCCATGATCACCGACCTGATATGTTCTGAATTCAGCACCTGCAGCAGCTGCTCCGCCTGCTCCTCCTCACCAAAACCATAAACACTCTGCCTTCCCGTGTAATTGGCCGACAGCAATGACTTGGAGATGGAAGCACCGGTGGTGGGGAACATCACGACGGTGGATTGATACTTTTCTGTAATCTGCAGGGAGATGATGATGGATGCCACAGCAGCGACAAGACTGACGATGATCAGGATCAACCGTTTGTTCCACATGTAGATCAGCAGGTCCACTGAACTGAAATTTATCCCCTTTTGTTCTGTATTGCTCATTGTCCAAATTTTTATTTACGTATAACACTGATCAGAAAATAATTTCTCTTTCCTTTTTGTACCAGCAGGTACCTGTCATTGATGAACTGGTTGGGCTTCACGGAAGCTTCAGGATCTCTCACCTTTTCCTTGTTAATGCTCAGTCCGCCCCCCTGGATCAGCCTCCTCAGCTCACCCTTTGAAGAAAATATCTCCGCATCTTCGGTGAGCAGCGTCATCAGGTCGGCACCCATCCGTTCCGGGGAGATCGAAAAGTGCGGCACCCCCTCAAAAACTGAAAGAAACATATCCTCGGGAATGCGTTTCAGGGTCTCTTCTGTCGCCTTCCCAAAAAGGATCTCCGAAGCCTCAACCGCCATGTTATAATCCTCTTCCGAATGGACCATCGTGGTCACCTCTTCAGCAAGTCTTCGCTGCAGCAATCGTTCATGGGGCGCATCAGCATGCTTCACTGCAAGCTCAGTAACCATATCCTTGTCAAGCATCGTAAAGATCCTGATATACTTCTCCGCATCCTCGTCCGACACATTCAGCCAGAACTGGTAAAACTTATAGGGTGATGTTCGTTTCGGATCCAGCCAGACGTTACCATCCTCTGTTTTTCCGAACTTGCCGCCATCCGATTTGGTAATCAGCGGACAGGTCAGCGCAAAAGCCTCGCCCCCTTCTTTCCTCCGTATTAGCTCCGTTCCGGTAGTGATGTTGCCCCACTGATCGGATCCTCCCATCTGCAGCTTACAATTGTACTCCCTGTATAGATGAAGGTAATCAAACCCCTGCACGAGCTGGTAAGTAAATTCAGTGAATGACATTCCGGAACCCTCTTCTGAAGAGACCCTCTTTTTCACGGAGTCCTTCGCCATCATATAATTTACCGTGATGTGCTTACCAACATCACGGATAAAATCCAGGAATGAATACCCCTTCATCCAGTCATAATTGTTCACCATTACGGCCCTGTTGGGAGCATCTGTTGTAAAATCCAGGAATTTACTGATTTGCTGTTTAAGGCACTCCTGGTTGTGCCGCAGGGTCTTCTCATCGAGCAGGTTCCGCTCCTGGGATTTTCCGCTGGGATCGCCGATCATACCGGTGGCTCCACCCACAAGGGCCATGGGCCGGTGACCCGCATGCTGAAAGTGCTTCAGCATCATTACACCTACCAGGTGTCCGATATGCAATGAATCGGCGGTAGGATCAATGCCGACATATGCCGTGGTCAACTCCTTCTCCAGGATCTCTTCTGTTCCCGGCATGATATCATGTATCATTCCCCTCCAGGTAAGCTCTTCAACAAAATTCATATTTCAGTTCAAAAAGTAATACAATAAATTCTAACTTCTCTGTTCCTGTATCAGCTCAGAAACCGGCTGATGCTCCTCCTCCCTTTTGAGGGGGATCAGGTCCCGGAACTCTTCTCTGTTCAAATAGGGAAAGATGGCAGGGGCCAGTTTCGTAAGCGGAGTATAAAGCAGCGACCCCTCGATGGTCTCCTTGCTGATAAAGCCATTTTTCCTGTTGGCGGCATCGATGGGCATCAGGACAATGCTGATCACAAATGCCACGGTAAACAGTCCGAACACCATTCCTGCAGCACGGTTAATAAAACTGAGCGCCACCGCCTTGATCAGTTTGTCGACCAGAAAAGCAGCCAGGTGCACCACCAGCACAATAAGGATAAAGGTCACCGCAAAAGCGACCATGTTCAGGTGATCGGGGTTGATATTGAACCACTCCTGCAGCACCGAACCGGTGGTCCCATGAAACCTCATCGCTCCCAAAACTCCCAGTACCAGTGCGGTGAGGGAGGCAACCATATACACCAGCCCTTTCCGAAATCCCCTGTAAAGCGCCCACAACAGTGGAACAGCAAATATGATATCCAGCACATTCATCTAAAACAAAATATTGTGACACAAAATAAACAAATCCTTTTCAATAACGGGACAAAAAACGGGGCTATTGTGATTCAAAACAGGGAAATAGAGTGCGGATCCATGGTTATTTTTACAAAAACGACTATCTTTTACCTTCAAATCAACCTTTAAAACAGAAAAGCCATGGAGATTAAAAAGTTCAGAAACATCTACGGACTGGAACTCATCGCTGCGTCACATGCAAAGATCGCTGTCGGCGACCTGGTATGGGAGCCGTTGATCGGCGCCCCGGCATTTACCCACCCGGGCATGCCCTCATCCATTTATACAGCATTCCTTGATGCTGAATTGATCGATGAAGAGGCGTTCAAAAACTTCCGGAAAGAGTGTGCAGAGACGGCCCTGATCCCGGCACACCTGGCAGACAAAAATGTAGATGTGAATACAGAGCTTCTTGCCGAACTGCAGCATCCGACACTGGGAAAGATCGGGGGCAACTTTAAGCTGGAGACGATCAGCAAATTCAATTTTGGCGAGATGCAGGTCAGGAGCATGAAAGACCTCTTGCGTGTAAAGATCGACCAGTACCTCGAAACGATGAAGGAGCAGCGGTGGAAAGAGTACGACGGCAGGATCAGGCGTGTCAGCATGATCACTGAACTCTATTACGGATCGATCAGCCTGATTGTTGAGAAATCGTTAAGTGGAAAACTGGATGCCGCGCTTACAGAGAGCGGAGTCAACGTGGTATCGCGTTCGGAGGGAAGCAGTTCCGTCGCCTACTCATTTGCCCACGAGGAGGTGCCCTTCGCCATGCGACTCGAAAAGGTTAGGCGGTTTAACGGCTAAAGCGCTTTCAACATAAAACGTGTGCAGCCGTAATAACCGGTCTGACCCTTGCGGTCAGGGATGTACCTGAAGCCCGCCCTCTTGTACATCTTCAGGGCATCATTCAGCTCGGGAAGGCTTTCGAGGTAACACGCGGTAAACCCCTCCTGTTTCGCAAATGCCAGGCATTTGTCGAGCAGGGCCCGGCCGAGCCCCCTGCCCCGCGCTTCCTTTT
>JAGYMF010000163.1 GCA_018400695.1 Bacteroidales bacterium
CGAGGAGCAAATCCCACACCTTCAGCCCGAGCTGGACAAGGTGGAATACCCTTCCGATGAACGGGAGATCAGGGAATCGATCGTGAAAATCGTCAGGCGCGCCTGCGAACAGGGATTGATGATCAGCTCCTACGGTACAGTCTCTGTACGCTGGAAGGATAACGATTTCCTCATCACTCCCACCAACGTATCCCGCTGGGATATCACCCGGGAAGATATCGTGCAGATAAAAGACGAAAAGCGGGAACCCGGCAAGCTGCCCAGCCGTGCCGTCTGGCTCCACCAGGAGATCTACAAGAAAAATCCACATATCAACTCCATTATCCTCACACAGCCACCCTTCATCATGGGCTTCAGCGTGACCGGACAAAAGTTCGACGTACGGACCATCCCCGAAAGCTGGATCTTCCTGCAGGATGTTCCTGTGATGGAATTCGGATCCCAGTTCCGGGGCGACCGGCGAATCCTGGAGACCATAGATGAAAACACCCCGGCCGTGATCATCGCCAACGACTCCGTACTGGTTACGGGCGATAAGATTCTGAACACGTTCGACCGCCTTGAAGTAGCCGAGTTCAGTGCCAAGTCACTGACCATGAGCAGTCCACTGGGCAGTCTGACCCCGATAAACGATGCACAGATCGAAGACCTGAGAGAAAAATTCCTGTCCTGAGTAAAAAGGAACAGATGATTAACACCCTTCAACTGCAACTTCAACCCTCGGTCATATGCCGGCGTTAAAAACTGCAATAGAAAAGCCTGTATTGACCTGATTTTATTATCTTGTTATGATCATTATACCCCATTAAATCATTCAGCAATGTCGAAAATTTTAAAATCCACCGCATTGATTCTTTTCCTTGCCGCTGTCTCCGCAAACCTGCATGCTGGCAAACCTGAAGTACACGCACTGAAATGTGAACATCTGGTAAATCCACTGGCGCTCAATACAACCTCACCCCGCCTCTCCTGGAAGATAGTTTCGGATGAACCCGGACAATACCAGTCGGCATATGAGATCATTGTGGCCAGCTCCCCCACCCTGCTGGAACCCGGAAAGGCCGACCTCTGGAATACAGGAAAAGTGGAATCTTCCCAAAACATCCTCGTACCCTACAATGGCAAAAAACTCACATCCCGCATGCGCTGCTGGTGGAAGGTTCGCACCTGGGACAAAAACGGCAAAGCATCCAAATGGTCCGAAACCGCCTTCTTCGAAACAGGACTGCCGGAACCGTCCAACTGGACCGCTGAGTGGATGAGAACAACGATGCCGTTCGACGAATACAGCTATCCCGCCCTCCTCTTTCGGAAAGAATTCGATGTGAATAAAGAGATCGACCATGCAAGGCTCTATATCACAAGCCTGGGACTCTACCAGTTCTACCTGAACGGCGAAACGGTCGGCGACAAGCTCTTCACCCCGGGGTGGACCAGCTTTCAGAACAGGATCCTTTACCAGGCATACGATATCACACAGTTGCTGAAGGCCGGCAGGAACGCCGCAGGGATCATGCTGGGAAACGGCTGGTACCGCGCCTTCTATCCGAACAACCGGAAAGAGGCCGATATAGACCACCTGGATGTGCTGGGGCAGATCGAAATTATGTATACCGACGGTACAAAACAGATCATTGAAACCGGTAACGACTGGAAATCTTCCACCGGCCCGATCAGAAAATCCGAAATCTTTTTTGGCGAGACCTATGATGCCAGGATGGAACAACCCGGATGGAACAGCTACGGTTTCGATGAACGGAAATGGACCGCAACAACCGTGGCAAACCAACCAAAAAATATTATCACGGCGCCCGACGCTCCACCTGTCAGGCGCATCAACGAGATCCGTCCTGCCGGGGTGATCATCACCCCCGAAGGGGATACTGTGATTGATATGGGTCAGAATATGGTCGGATGGTGCAGAATCTCCGTGAACGCACCCGCCGGGACAACCATCCGCCTTAAACACGCTGAAGTGCTGGATAAAGAGGGGAATTTCTATACGGAAAACCTCCGCCGCGCAGCGCAGGAGATCAGCTATACCTGCAAAGGGGGTGGACCGGAGACCTGGGAACCAACCTTCACCTTCATGGGATTCAGGTATGTAAAAGTTTCGGGATACCCCGGAGAAGTGACTCCCGATCTGCTGACGGGAATTGTCCTCCATACCGACCTCGAAAGAACAGGATCCTTCAGCTGTAACAGCGAGCTGATCAACCAGCTGCAGCACAATATTATCTGGGGACAAAAAGGAAATTTCCTCGATGTGCCGACCGATTGTCCGCAGAGAGATGAGCGGCTCGGCTGGACCGGCGATGCGCAGGTGTTCGCTCCCACGGCCTCTTTCAATATGGACTGCGCAGGCTTTTACACGGAATGGCTGAAAGACCTTGCGGCCGACCAGCACGACGATGGCGCTGTGCCGCACGTCATCCCCAATGTGCTCGGACGCGGAGGTGCCCATGGATGGGCAGACGCAGCAGTAATCGTTCCCTGGACAGTCTACCGCTATTACGGCGATACCGCAATCCTGAGACAGCAGTATGAAAGCATGAAACAGTGGGTGCAGTACATGATCGGCGAAGCT
Organism: Bacteroidales bacterium; assembly: GCA_018400695.1. Classification (GTDB taxonomy): domain Bacteria; phylum Bacteroidota; class Bacteroidia; order Bacteroidales; genus M55B112. Next base: position 2,588 of record JAGYMF010000163.1, read on the forward strand.
GGAGAAACCTACCTCTGGAAACCTACGAGCCGGCAGTTCGGCGACTGGCTGGCATATGCCACGACACGGTCGGACTACCCCGGTGCAACGACCGACAAGGACCTGCTGGCTTCTGCCTATTTCTACCACTCCACACACCTGATGCACCAGGTTGCAACCATCCTCGGAAAAACAAGGGACGCACAGACGTACAAGGAGTTGATGAAAAAAATAAAAAGCGCCTACAAAGATGAATTTATCACACCCAACGGACGGCTGGCATCCAATACACAGACGGCCTACGTAGTGGCGCTTACATTCGGACTGATGCCCGAAGAGATGGAGGCCGGAGCTGCAAAACGACTGGCAGACGATGTGAACAAATTCGGACACATCACCACGGGATTCCTGGGAACCGCCGATATTTGTCATGTGCTCACGAAATACGGATACCTCGAGGAGGCATATATGCTGCTCTACAGGAAAGACTACCCTTCGTGGCTCTACCCTGTAACAAAAGGAGCCACCACCATCTGGGAACGGTGGGACGGGATCAAACCTGACGGAACGTTCCAGAATGCGGGAATGAACTCCTTTAACCACTATGCCTACGGGGCCATCGGTGACTGGCTCTGCAGGAAGGTGGCGGGGATCGACCTGCACCCTGAAAAACCCGGATTCAAGCATTTCATTGTCAAACCCCATCCGTTCGGTGAGATGAACGATGTGAAAGCAAGCCATTTGTCACCCTACGGCGAGATCCGCTCAGAATGGTCTGTCAAAGACAAGAGGATGCAACTGAAAGTCACCATCCCGGCCAACACCACCGCTGAGATCTATGTTCCTTCAACCGGCACAGGCTTGGTTGTCGACGGAAAGAAATTATCTGTTGGTGGAAAAGGTCTGTCAGTCGACGGAAAGGAACGGAACATCTATGGGAATAGCGTAGAAACCTTAGAAATCACAAACGCTCCGGGAACAGATTATCATTATCTGAAGCTGACCAAAGGATCCGGAAAATACGTGCTTGAAGCAGAATTTAAAAGCGATTTGTAATCCTTGTAGCTCATAACATTGTCAAGGGACTTTTCTTGCTACAACCTAATATTCTATTCTTGCGATCACAGTATGTGATTTGAATAATGAATATCGTCTATGACAAATCTTAGAGTTTGATTAGTACATTTTTGTTTCGTATTTTTGTTACCATGTATGCTTAACTGTTATGTTTCATAGGCGTATAGAATTAAAGCTTTTTATAATGAACCCCTCATCATTGGATATTGATTTTTGGCTTCGCCGAGCTAAAGGTTCAGCGGTGCAAAGTCA
>JAGYMF010000164.1 GCA_018400695.1 Bacteroidales bacterium
ATTTATAAGACAAAACACAGTCTACTAAAAACAAAATATCGAATAAACATTAAGATCATGGCAACAAATTACGAATTACGGTATTCAAACCATCCGGAAGATGCCAGGCAATATGACACTGAACGCCTTCGCAAAGATTTTCTGGTAAAGAACATCATGACACCTGGAGATGTCAGCATGGTATACTCCATGAACGACCGGTTTATCATCGGAGGTGCTGTTCCGGATGACAATCCACTGCCCCTGGAGGCGATCGACCCGTTAAAAGCGGAACATTTCTGTGACCGCAGGGAGGTGGGTGTGATCAACGTTGGTGGCGAGGGGACTGTTCAGGTGGATGAAAAAACGTTCCACCTGAAATACAAGGAGGCACTCTACATCGGAGCCGGAGCCAGGGAGGTGATCTTCAGCAGCGATCTGCCAGGCAAACCTGCCAGGTTCTATTTTAATTCCGCCCCTGCACACAAAGCATACCCTACCCGCCACATTGCCCTCGAAGATGCCGAATCAGTCGAACTGGGATCAATGGAATCGAGCAATGCACGAAAGATCAACAAACTGATCGTCAATTCAGTACTGGACATTTGTCAGCTGCAGATGGGGATGACCGAGCTTAAGCCAGGGAGTGTCTGGAACACCATGCCTGCACACCTGCACAGCAGGAGAATGGAAGCATACTTCTATTTTGAGGTGCCGGATGACCAGGCGGTGTGTCATTTCCTCGGTGAACCAAAAGAGACACGACACATCTGGCTTCACAACGAAGAAGCAGTGGTATCCCCTTCCTGGTCCATTCATGCTGCAGCCGGAACAAGCAACTATATTTTTATCTGGGGGATGGCCGGCGAGAACCTTGATTACGGCGATATGGACGCCTTCGGTCCCCGGGATCTCAAATAATCAATTAACAAAAAATACTATGTCAACAAAACTATTTGATCTTACCGGAAAGACAGCCCTCATTACCGGCGCTACGCACGGACTGGGAATGGCGATCGCAACCGGCCTGGCAGACGCCGGTGCCACCATTATTATCAACGATATTTTCCCGGAAAAACTTGCAGAAGCAAAAGAACATTACCGCGAACTTGGGATCGGTGTCCATACGTATGAGCTGAATGTTACCGACGAGAAAACGGTTGAAAAAACAGTCCCCGTCATGGAAAAAGAGGTCGCCCCCATCGACATCCTTGTAAACAATGCAGGTATTATTAAAAGGATCCCTATCCTTGAGATGAAGGCAGACGCGTTCAGAGAGGTACTGGATGTTGACCTGACAGGCCCGTTCATCATGTCCAAAGCAATTGCCCCCGGAATGATTCAACGGGGCCATGGAAAAATCATCAACATGTGCTCCATGATGAGCGAGCTCGGAAGAAACACTGTTTCGGCCTACGCCGCAGCAAAAGGTGGACTGAAGATGCTGACACGGAGCATGGCCACCGAATGGGCAAGATTCAATATCCAGATCAATGGCATCGGTCCGGGATATTTTGCCACGTCGCAAACAGCCCCGATACGGGTTGATGGACACCCGTTCAATGATTTTATAATCCAGCGTACACCCGCAGGAAAATGGGGGGATCCGCAGGAACTGGCAGGAGCCGCCCTATTCCTGGCTTCCGACGCCTCCAACTTCGTGAACGGACACGTGCTGTACGTTGACGGAGGAATCCTTGCAACCATTGGTAAACCAGCAAACGAAGAATAAAAACAACCATGAAAAAATATATATTACTGCTTCTCGCAGGATCAATGGCAGCCTGTTCAACCGGAACCCGCGTTGATGTCATTTTGCAAAACCCTTCAGACATAAATTATAAGGATGCCGGAATTGAAATCAAAAGGGCTGCCATTGAGGAGGTCATCCATGTTCCTGATAACCTTCTCCCTGTATTACGCAACGACACAGGGGAGTTTCTCCGCTCACAAACCGAAGATCTGGACGGGGATGGGCAATGGGATATGCTTTTTACTGTCGCCGACTTCAATGCAGTGGAGAAAAAAAATGTGACCCTGGCGTTCATTGCCCCTTCAGATAACCCCGAATGGGAGTCCAGAACCAACATCAGGTTTGCAAAAAAAGATGAAAGCTACCGGGAAGTCTCCTTCGCCGTAAGGGAAAAAAACGCCATCAATACAGAAACGCAACAGATCTGGCAGATGGAAGGACCCGCCTGGGAGAATGACAAAGTTGGTTTCCGGAATTACTTTGACCGTCGCAATGGTATTGATATTTTTGGAAAGGTCACAACCGAAATGGTTCTCGACAATGTTGGGTACAAAAACAACCCCAGCTACCATGAATTCAATCCTGATTGGGGTGTCGACGTGCTCAAAGTTGGCAATTCACTCGGAGCAGGCAGTATCGGGATCTTCTACAACGATTCACTGTACAGGGTTGGTGACAATGGACATGCCACCTGTACCGTGCTGACTGAAGGTCCGCTAAGAAGCATATTAAGATTCCATTTTGAAGACTGGAAGATGGGGGATCATGTGCTGACACTGACCCACGATATTTCAATCCAGGCAGGAAAGTATTTTTATGAAAGTACCATCACCTGTTCCGGATTACCGGAAGGATCAGAGCTTGTTGCGGGTATTGTCAACATGAAAAGCAACACGCTGCATCAGGTTGATGGCGATGATAAAATCACTGCATTCTACACACATGACCTTCAGTCAGAAGACCATAAAAACCTCGGAATGGGAATCCTGGCGGGAAGTGATGTTTATAAAAGATTCACTGAAAGCCCCTCTGAAGGTAACGGAATCATACAAACATATGGTATACATCTGAAAATCAGTCCTGAATTACCTGTATCATTTCGGTTCTACACAGTCTGGGAACGGGAGAATAACAGGTGGGCTACTGCCGAAGGATTTGAGGACCTTCTACGTTCTGAAACCCGGTCTATGGCAGCACCCATTCGTGTAAAATTGAGGAAACAATAAAAATAACACTGCAAAGCAGTCCATCGTTTGAACAATGATTGATCCCTCCTGACATAAACGTGAATCACATTCTTATCCACACACACGGATGCCCGGCTGAACAAAAAACTATTTATTTTTGTACATTTATACGCTGTAATGGGTTTTAGTTTTCCCGATCTTCAAGGAGTGGGATTGGGAAAATTTGTGTGGCAACAACCAGAACGAAGGGGAACTCATGAGTCCAACGAAAGAAAACGAACAACTTGCCGTTACTTAATAGGATGTTTATTTATTATATATCAAGTACTTAAACAAGTTTTTTAGAATTACAAACTTTTTAAATAGCTTTTTACGATGAGAAAAAAAACAGGTATAACCGCATGGACCTTGACTGTGATGTTTGCTGCAATAACAGTATTTACGGCATGCCAGGAAACAGAACCAAAAACAGATGTAGGTTTGCAGCTTTGGTCTGTCAGGAATGACATGGCAGGAGACCCTGTTGCTACTATCCAGCAGGTGGGGAAAATGGGATACGACTATGTCGAATCGGCAGGGTATAGCGACAGACAGATCTACGGTATGGAGCCGGAAGCATTTAAATCATTGGTGGAGGAGAGCGGGATGCGCTACCTGGGGGCTCATGTGGGAATGCAAATTCCGGATTCGGGTGACTGGCAATCGCTGATGCCCTGGTGGGACAAGTGTATCGCTGCCCACAAAGCTGCCGGCGTTGAATACATCGTTCAGCCCTCCATGGGAAAAGCTGCCCACGAAAGCATTGAGGGACTCTCCATGTATTGCGATTACTTCAATGCCATCGGAGAGAAATGCAATGATGCCGGGGTAAGGTTCGGCTTCCATAACCATGCAGGTGAGTTCAAGGAACTGGAAGGTGAGGTAATGTATGATTATATGATGGCGCATACGGACCCTGAA
>JAGYMF010000165.1 GCA_018400695.1 Bacteroidales bacterium
AGATCAGGCGAAAGCTGATATTGCAGCCGACCCCGTGGTACAATATATGAGCAGTGAAGGCCTTGAGAAAGCCATGGATGCAGCGAAGAAGAAGATGGAGAAAGCAGCCCAGGAACTCGATTTTATTGCTGCAGCCAGGTTCAGGGACGAAATGTTTGCCTATAAGGAGAAGCTGGAAGAGGCGGAAGGACCCAAAACAAAACACCGGTAAAGACCCGGTAAGCCATGCCATAAAACAGACAAGGCCACCGGAATCCGGCAGCCTTGAATCAATTCATTCAAACATGTTCTATCCCAGGTAACTCTTCAGCAATTTGCTCCTTGAAGTGTGTCTCAGTCTTCTGATGGCCTTCTCCTTGATCTGTCGTACCCTTTCACGGGTCAAACCAAATTTTTCACCAATTTCCTCAAGTGTCATGTCCTGACAAGCAATTCCAAAAAAGAGTTTAATGATATCCCTCTCCCTCTCTGTGAGCGTGGCAAGTGCACGCTCAACCTCACGGGCGAGGGATTCATTGATCAGGGAGTTGTCTGCATTGGGTGAATCGTTGTTCACAAGTACATCCAGCAGACTGTTGTCTTCACCATCTACGAAGGGAGCGTCAACAGATACATGGCGGCCAGATACCCGCAATGTGTCAGAGACCTTCTCCTTTGGCAACTCAAGTGCTTCAGCAAGCTCTTCGGGCGTTGGTGTACGCTCATGCTGCTGCTCGAACTTCGAAAACGCTTTGTTGATCTTGTTCAGTGAACCTACCTGGTTCAGTGGTAAGCGTACGATCCTCGATTGTTCCGCAAGTGCCTGAAGAATGGATTGACGGATCCACCATACGGCGTAGGAGATAAACTTAAACCCCCGCGTTTCATCAAACTTTTCAGCTGCTTTGATCAGACCAAGGTTTCCTTCGTTAATAAGGTCGGGCAGACTCAGCCCCTGGTTCTGATACTGTTTGGCCACTGAAACGACAAAACGGAGATTGGCCCTGGTTAATTTTTCCAGTGCCTGGCGGTCTCCCTTTTTGATCCGCTGCGCCAATTCTACTTCCTCCTCAACAGTGATCAGTTCCTCCTTACCAATCTCCTGCAGATACTTATCCAAAGATGCGCTTTCACGATTGGTAATGGATTTTGTGATCTTTAACTGTCTCATTAATTTCCTCCTTGATTAAAATTGAAAATAAAAACCCTGCAAATGTATGACGATATAACTTTACAGTCAATATAAATAACAAAAAAATAAAGAAGACCTGTTGAAGGCCTTCTCTATCTGAACGTATAAAAAACTTTCTTTAGTATCCCGTTACATGCCAAAGGCATAGTAAGATTTGGATCCGTCACCATAAACACCTTCAATAATAACTCCTCCATCAACATCTTTGAGTATATCGGATATATCTTTAACACTGTTAACGGCAGTTTTGTTTACAGCAGTGACTACAAATCCCCTGGAAATACCAACCTTCATAAATTTACCCGGCCGCACAGATGTCACACGAACACCACTGCTGATCCCAAGCTTTCTCTTCTCAGCACTGGTAAGGGATTCAAACGTGGCACCCAGCTTTTCAATGATCTCATTGGTTTTCACCAATTCAGTGCTGCCCTCCATGTTACGTAAAACAACATCATATTGTTTCAGATTTCCCTTTCTTTTTACAATAACCTTCACTTTATCCTTCGGACGGTATTTGCTTATCTGCTCCTGAAGCTCTGCAACAGAATTTACATCAATGTCATTGATCGAGAGGATCACATCACCAGTTTTCAGGCCGGCATCTTTGGCAGCACCGCTCTCTGAAAGACCATTAACATACACTCCCGCTGTTCCGTCAAGCTCCTCTTCATCAGCCAGCGTAGAGGTGATGTCGGCAATGGTAACACCCAGCAATGCCCGCTGCACTTCACCGAATTCAATCAGGTCACCGATCACCTTCTTAACAATGCTCACGGGGATGGCAAAAGAGTACCCGGTGTAATTGCCTGTCCTCGAGGCGATGGCTGTATTGATACCAACCAGCTGACCGGCAGTGTTTACAAGTGCACCACCGCTGTTTCCCGGATTCACGGCAGCATCTGTCTGTAAAAAGGATTCGATAGAAAAAGTATTTCGCAAAATATTGATATTCCGTGCCTTGGCACTGACAATCCCGGCTGTCACCGTTGAAGTCAGATTATAAGGATTGCCAACTGCCAGCACCCACTCTCCCAGTTGCAGGTCATCCGAATTTCCGTACTTAACTGTAGGAAGCTCATCTGCATCGATCTTGAGCAAGGCCAGATCGGTGGTCGGATCCGATCCGATCAGCTCTGCCTCATATTCCCGCTTATCGTTCATTGTCACCTGTATCTCATCCGATCCGTCGATCACATGGTTGTTGGTGACGATATATCCGTCTTCACTGATAATCACCCCTGAACCAAACCCGGTTACAGGACGGGGAGAGCCTTCCGGAGTGATCCCGAAAAAAAACTCATACAGCGGATTGATCTCTGCCTCCCTGAAGGCCGTGGTCTTCACGTGTACAACAGCATGCACAGAATTTGCTGCAGCTGCAGTAAAGTCCATGGTAAAGCGGGTTTCTGCTCCGGCCAGTCCAACACGCTTCACCTCTGCCGGCCTGGTGATCTCTACGATACTGGGTTCTGGCTGAAAGAATTTACTGTAGATGAATACTGCAGCAACAGCCGACAGCAACGAAAGTACAGCCAGTCCAAGAATATGTTTAGTTCTCATATGAATGAATTTTAATTATTTGACAATAAATTAGTTAAAATGTTCATAATGTATCGGGGCATCTGCTCTCATGCCATAGAATTTCGCATATTGCGAGCATATCTCGATTCCGCATTATAAACGTTCAAAATCCATGCCCCGAAAACGTTATTCAACCGTCATAACAACGAAGTAGACAAAATTATTGTAATTTTGAACCCTATTTAACCTTTTTTAACCATACAGCTATTTTGACACTCCATTTTTCGAAATATCACGGCACCGGGAACGACTTCATCATGTTGAACAGCAGAAAAAATGTCATGCATGATCCCTCTCCTGAAGAGGTGGCAAGGTTATGTGACCGACATTTTGGCATAGGAGCCGATGGACTGATTATCCTTGAGGAGTCGGAAACCCATGACTTCAGGATGCGGTATTATAATGCTGACGGTCACCCCGGAACCATGTGCGGAAATGGCGGACGCTGTATTACCGTCTTTGCAGCACGTGAAGGCTGGATCACGAACCAGTGTGTATTTGAGGCGGCTGACGGCCTGCATAAAGCATCAGTGCTTTCCGACGGTTCAGCAAAGCTCGAACTCAGGGATGTCGGTGAGGTCAAAAAGGTACCGGAGGGGTATTGGCTCGACACAGGATCACCACACCTGGTGATCTTCACCGATGAACTGGAAAAACTGGATATCCACACCCTGGGTAAGCAATACAGGGATGACAAGCAGTTTCCGGAAGGCACCAATGTGAATTTTGTGCAACCGGGCAGACAAGAGATCGCTGTCCGCACCTTTGAGCGTGGTGTAGAAGCAGAAACCCTGAGTTGCGGAACTGGCGTAACTGCTTCTGCTATTGCCACCTTCCTTCATTCCGAACAACTTCCCGGGACGATCCCGGTAAACACCAGGGGAGGGAAACTGCAGGTCGAATTCAAATTCAACAATCAAGAAAAAAATTTTAGGGAAATCTACCTGACTGGTCCGGTAACAGAGGTTTTCAGCGGCACGATCACCCTCTGATCTGCCGCTCAGTCAACACCCTCATCCTGATGTTACCCGTTTTTCCGCTGAAAGCATCTAACAACCTGCGGTTATGCGAAGTGCAGTTA
>JAGYMF010000166.1 GCA_018400695.1 Bacteroidales bacterium
CAAACCGGTTTTTGGATGACCGCCGGTATGCTACATTTTTCGTAAAGGATAAACTGAAATTCAATAAATGGGGCAAGGTGAAAATCAGTTATGCACTGCGTCAGAAAAAAATCGCCCCTGAGATCATCGATGAAGCCCTCAGCGCAATCTTACAGGAGGAATATGATGCGCTGCTCGATGAACTGATCAGAGCGAAAATCAGATCCATCGGAAATATCCAAACCGCTTCGAACAAGGCAAAGGTCATGCGATACGCCGCCCAACGCGGATTCTCGTCAGAAGATATTTACCGGTCCCTTGAACGGCTGGATGAGAATTAAACAATATTCAGCTTTGTTGCGTCGGTGTGAAAAGCTATCTTTACCGAAAAGCAGAGAACATGATCACGAACGACGAATTCAGAGACCTCAGTGAACGCCTGGCTGCGTTAAGGAGGCATCTTTGACGTGGATGGAAAACTAGAGACGATCAGGGAAGAGGAAAAACTTACACAAGCTCCAGGTTTTTGGGATGACCCTAAGGCTGCAGAGCAGCAGATGAAAAATATTTCCCGCCTGAAATCATGGACCGAAGACTATGCGGCCCTGGAGACAGCTGTGGAAGACCTGAAAGTGCTGATAGAGTTTTTCCAGGAAGGGGAAGCCGGTGAAGAAGATGTGGAGGAGCAGGCTGCCCGGACATACCAACTTACCGAAGCCCTGGAATCAAAGAACATGCTCAGGAATGAGGAGGATGCCCTGGGGGCCATCATGAAGATCAATCCGGGTGCAGGCGGCACAGAAAGCACCGACTGGGCCGAGATGCTCATGCGGATGTATATCCGTTACGGCGAACGGCACGATTTTAAAGTAAAGGAGCTACACTACCTTCCCGGAGATGAGGCAGGTATCAAATCAGTGACCCTGGAATTTACCGGCGACTATGCCTACGGGTACCTCAAGAGTGAATCGGGCGTTCACCGGCTGGTCAGGCTTTCGCCTTTCGATTCGGCCAACCGACGCCATACATCATTCGCCTCCGTTTTTGTTGCCCCCGTGGTCGACGACAGCATCGAGATTGTGATCAATCCTGCCGACCTGGAATGGGATACGTTCCGTTCGGGCGGAGCCGGAGGACAAAATGTCAACAAAGTTGAGACCGGCGTTAGGGTCAAACACCTGCCCACCGGTATCACGGTGGACAATACCGAAACACGTTCCCAACTGAAAAACCGCGAAAATGCCATGCGAATCCTGAAGTCGCACCTCTATGAGATCGAGCTTCAAAAACGCAGAGACAAACAGGCGGAAGTAGAGGGGAACAAAAAGAAAATTGAATGGGGATCCCAAATCCGCAACTACGTGATGCACCCCTATAAACTGGTCAAGGACCTGCGCACCAACCATGAAACAGGAAATGTCCAGGCCGTCATGGATGGCGCCCTCGACGATTTCATCAAAGCCTACCTGATGCAGTTCGGGGGAGCATAGATCGCTACCACCAATCTCTCGTTCATCCAATAACTGTACTTACCAAAAACCTGACTAACAGCAAATGACTGCACAGCAAATGGCTGCACCCTGCGATCTGCTGTACATAAGTCAGATGGATCTTCCGACATATCAAACCCCGCGTATTCAGGTCCTTTGTCTTTGGCAACCCAAAATTACTTCGATCGCGCATAAGCCCGTTTCATGTTCGTTTCATTTTATCTTGTTTTTATTCATTTTTATGTGTTTTTAATGTTATTTTCTTGTTTTTAATTACATTTTTATATCTTTACACCCTGTTTAAGTATTAATTTAATATTCAAAACCGGTTATTATGTGTGGATTTTCAGTGTATACGGGAAGTGACAAGATGATGCGCCTGAAGGTGGCAAGTGAATTTCAGAAGATCAAATACCGGGGCCCCGACAACAGTGTTTATGCAGACCTCAACGAGAAGGGGTGGATGGGATTTCACCGGCTGAAGATTATGGACGTTTCGAACGACGGCAACCAGCCGATGCAACAGGATAACATCCACCTGGTTTGCAATGGCGAAGTGTATAACTATCCGGTGTTAAAAGCTGATTATGAGCAGCGGTATGAATTTCATTCATCGTCCGACTGCGAAGTGATCATCCCTATGTACAAGGAGCTGGGAATGGTTGAAACAGCCCGGCGGCTGGATGCAGAATTTGTCTGTGTGATCTATGACGAGGAGAGGAACACCTACCTTGCGGCAAGGGATCCTATTGGTATACGGCCTATGTTTTACGGATACGCAAACGATGGCGCGATCCTGTTTGCCAGCGAAATGAAAGCAATCAGCAGTATCTGTGAAGAGGTGATGCCCTTTCCTCCCGGCCATGTCTACGATGGTGAGAAGTTTGTCAGCTATAAGGATATTTCCAGGGTCGAGAAATTCTCTGACCACGAGCTTGAGGAGGTCCTGGAGCAGATCAACAGGACCCTGACAGAGGGGGTGGAAAAGCGGCTGCAATCGGATGTGCCGGTTGGATTTCTCTGTAGCGGCGGACTCGACTCAAGCCTGGTGTGTGCCATTGCAGCAAGGAAGATGGACAAACCCATCCGGACCTTTGCTGTGGGAATTGATGAGGATGCCATTGATACCAAATATGCAAGGATCGTCGCCGACTACCTGGGTGCGGATCATACGGAAGTTCTGTTCAGCAGGCAGGATATTTTTGATACACTGAGTACACTGATCTATAATATTGAAACATACGATATCACAACCATCAGGGCTTCCATGGGAATGTACCTGGTATCCAAATATATCAGGGAAAATACAGATATCAGGGTCCTGATGACCGGGGAGATCAGTGATGAAATCTTCGGGTACAAGTATACCGATTTTGCCCCTTCACCTGAAGCATTCCAGGAGGAAGCAGAAAAACGGATCAGGGAGATCTATATGTATGACGTATTGCGTGCTGACAGAAGCATCTCTTCATGCGGACTGGAAGCAAGGGTTCCTTTCGGGGACCTTGAATTTGTAGATTATGTGATGTCGATCAGACCCGAACTGAAGATGAATTTTACCGGAATCGGAAAATACCTGCTCAGAAAAGCGTTCGAAGGGGACTACCTGCCACAGGAGATTCTCTACAGGGAAAAAGCCGCGTTTTCTGATGCCGTGGGCCATAGTGTAACAGATTACCTGAAGCAGTATGCTGAGGAGATCTACTCCGGACAGGACCTCCTGGAAGCAAAAAAAAGGTACCAGCATGCTACTCCCATATCAAAGGAATCCCTCATGTACCGTGATATATTTGAAAATCATTTCCCGGGCCGGTCACACTGCATTAAAGATTTCTGGATGCCAAACAAAACATGGGAAAACTGTAATGTAGACGATCCCAGTGCCAGGGTTCTGCCAAATTATGGAAAAAGTGGGATGTAAGACTGCCTCCTGAAGCTACAGGTATTTACCAACAATGCTGATCAGCTCATGGTACCAGATCGGCTTGGTCAGGTAACCATTAAAACTCTTAAGCTGTTCCGTGTTTTTCTCAAATTCAAGGGAGTAGGCTGTCTGTCCGATGATCGGGATATTCGCACTCATCTCCCTGATCTTCTGTGCTGCTTCAAAGCCATCCATCTCCGGCATTACAATATCCATCAACACAATATCAATCTCGGTACTGTGTTTTTGGAAATATTCTACAGCTTCCTTGCCGTTCTTTGCCCAGATCATCTCTGCCTTGGTAAGCTTCAACAACTCTTTCAGAAGCAGGTAATTGGGCTCAACATCCTCTGCAATAAGGATCTTAACACCCGAC
>JAGYMF010000167.1 GCA_018400695.1 Bacteroidales bacterium
AATCCATTCAGCAGAACAACCACCATCGTTATCGACCTGGAGTCGCCACAGTTTGTGAAGCTCAGCGCTTACGATATGCACGGGCGACTGGTGGAGGTGCTTGCTGAAGGCAGACCGGACCGCGGGGAAACTGAGATTCTGTGGAGTCCGGACATCCCCGGAGGTATCTATTTCCTGCGGCTGGAAACAGGTAATGAAGTCCGTAACCTGAAGGTCGTAATTACAAGGTAAATGAGCCTGTCTGCCACGTACATTCACTGCGAACCTGGACCGAATGATTCCTTCACATTTTTATTATCTTGCGGTTTTTTCCGAAAGGGCCTTAGTAGAGTTTTTTTAGGCCGTTGCGGTAACCGGAAAAAGGAGAATGATTTTTAGGGATATCCGGTTGGAGGACCGGGAAAGCAGTCCATATGCAGAGCAGTATATTGAGTAGGTTATTATTGTATTTTATAGCTTTACTATTGTTTACGGACTTTGGGGGCATCCCGGGGTATTCCCAGGTAGTGCTTCATGAAGTGTGTGCTTCCAATAGCAGTTTGATTTCTGATCACGATGGTGATTACCCGGATTGGATCGAGATCATGAATAAAGGAGCCGTGGCGGTGGACCTGGCAGGGTATAGCCTCAGGGATGACCGTAGTGACTCTGATGTGTGGCAGTTCCCTTCATACCTTCTTCAGCCCGGGGAATATCATGTATTGTTTGCATCGGGCAAAAACCTCTTAACGCCCCCTCTGAACTGGAAGAGCATCATTGTCAGGGGAGATGTATGGCGGTACATGCTACCGGAACAGGAAATGCCGGGATGGAATGAGCCTGGGTATGACGATGCACAATGGCAGCAGGGACTTTCGGGAATTGGTTATGGTGACGGTGACGATGCAACAGTGATCCCGCAGACCCTAAGCGTTTATATGCGTATTGACTTCGAAATCGTTGATGCAGGATCTGTTGAGGAGGCCATATTGCATATGGATTATGACGATGGATTTGTGGCGTACCTGAACGGCACAGAGATCGCCCGTAGTAACATGGACGGAGACCCCGCCTGGGATGACATGGCCACTGAAGGACATGAGGCACGGATGTACCTGGGGGGCAAGCCGGACCGCTTTGATCTGGAGGATCCCTCCTCTTTGCTGGTGAACGGGAGGAACGTGCTGGCGGTGGAGGTGCACAATATCTCTGAGACCTCTTCAGATATGTCGGCGACCCCCTTCTTTTCGGTACGCTCACAGGTGCAGCCTGGTGGCCCACCTCCGGCGGTTCTCGATCTGCCTTCAGCTGGTTTTCATACTAATTTCAGACTGGATGCCGATGGTGATTCGCTGTTTTTCAGAGATGCAGGCGGTACCGATGTGGATTCGCTGTTTTTCTCCTGGCAGGATACGGATCATGCATTCGGTAAGGGGAGTGATGGTGCCTGGTACCTTTTTGGTGAGCCTACGCCGGGGCAGGACAATTTCACGGAGGCGTTTTTAGGGTATAGTGAGAGTCATCTGACCTTTTCACGACCTGGCGGAAGGTTTTTGGAGCCTTTCGAGCTGACGATCACCGCGGGTGATCCGCAAGACACGATCTGGTTTACCACATGCGGTGCGGTGCCGGATACCGGTTCATCTGTCTATAGGGGTCCGCTCAGGATCAGCAGCAACACCGTTATCCGGGCACGGGTCTTTCGGTCGGGGTTCCTTCCTGACCGGCCGGTTGCTCAGTCCTATATCATGAATAGACATACCGGTCTACCGGTGGTGTCATTGAAAACAGATCCGTTCAATTTCTGGGATCACTATTACGGGATCTACGCAATGGGACCCTACGCGGAAGATAATTTTCCCTATTTCGGTGCCAATTTCTGGGAGGATTGGGAGCGGCCTGTGCACCTGGAGATGTACAATGAAAATGACAGTCTTGCGTTTAGCATCGATGCCGGGGTTAAGATCTATGGTGGTTGGACAAGGGGGCATCCGCAGAAATCTATGTCCGTGTTCGCAAGGGCCATATATGGAGATCGCAATATTCCATACCGTCTTTTTCCGGAGGAACCGATTGATCAGTATGAGGCTTTTGTTTTGCGTAATTCAGGCAATGACTGGTTCGGGAAGTGGAATGAATCGGGAACCATGTTCAGGGACGCTATGATGACAGAGCTTACGCGTGGGATGGACCTGGAGTACCAGAAGGCGCGGCAGGCAGTATTGTATATCAACGGGGAATACTGGGGGATCCATAATATCAGGGAGAAGATCAATGAACATTTCCTGGCAGCCAGCACAGGTATTGATCCCGATCGCGTGGAGTTGCTGACCAACAACCAGGAGGTGATTATCGGGAGCCGTACCCATTACCAGCAGATGATCGATTATGTTAGGTTGAATGATATGGCAAAGGAGGAGCGGTACAAAATTGTGAAGCAGCGGATGGAAGTCGATAATTTTATCAAGTACCAGGTTGCTGAGATCTATTTTGGCAATACCGACTGGCCGGGCAACAATGTCAAGTACTGGCGGCCCGCTTATCCCAACGGGCGCTGGCGCTGGATTCTGTATGATACCGATTTTGGATTTGGTTTATGGGACAGGAACAAGGTATCTAGCAACACCCTGTTACATGCACTCGCGCCTTCATCATCCAACAACAATAATCCGCCCTGGTCAACATTGCTGCTTCGTAAATTAATGAACAATAATGAGTTCAGGCACCAGTTCATCAATACATTCGCCGACCATATCAACACCTCTTTCAGGGAGTCGAATGTGGATCCGGTGATCGATGCGCTAAGGGAAAATATCAATGATGAAATGAGAGGACATATTGAACGGTGGGGTGGAAGTTATCAAAACTGGGGTTACCGTGTCAACGACCTGAAATATTTTGCATCGTTGCGCCCGGGTGTGATGAAGGCCCAGATCAATACCTATTTCAACCTGGGCGGGATCAAAAGCGTCCGCCTGGATGTTTCCGATAGCGAAGGGGGAACCGTCAGGCTGAATTCCCTGATGATCAGGGACCTCCCATGGAGCGGATCCTACTTTAAGGGTGTGCCGGTGGAGATCATTGCCATTCCCGCGCACGGATACAGGTTCACCGGCTGGACAGGCAGCATCACAGCAGAGAATGCCCGGGTGGTGGTCGATCCTATCGAAGATCTCTCTGTCACCGCACACTTTGAGCCCGATCCGTACAGCAGCCGCGCCGACGTGATCATCAATGAGATCTGTTATGCGCCGGACAGTGCACATTCGACGGAGGACTGGGTTGAACTCTACAACCGGGGCGACCGGTATGTTGATCTGTCGGGGTGGATGCTGCAGGATGAAATGAGCGATCATGCGTATATCATTCCCGGGGGGACCCTTCTTCCGCCATCGGAATATTATGTGATCTGCCGTAACAAATTCCGTTTCCGGGCCATGCATCCAAATGTAGAAGATCCCGGTGGGAACATCGGTTTCGGCTTTAGCAGCCTGGGCGATATTGTGCGGCTGTTTGACAGCGAGCGGCAGCTTGTCGGCATGGTCTCCTACGGTGTCACAGACCCCTGGCCTGTCATGGAAAAGGGCTATACACTGTCACTTCTTGAGCCCGGTATGGAAGGAGCCCTGGCATCGTCCTGGGCGGTATCGGATCAGAAATACGGCACACCGGGCAGGTACAACTTCACCATTCCGGATGGCGTGAATGAGAAACCGGCCGCAGCATCAGCGAGCCGTATATGGAGCTATCCCAATCCA
>JAGYMF010000168.1 GCA_018400695.1 Bacteroidales bacterium
TCCTCTGTCTCAATCCACAAAGCCTCCGAATGGTTTCTCATTACCGGTACACGTACACAGGTGGTGCTCACCGCTATATCTGAATGCATGATCTTTCTCGACTCATTGTACATCTTCATCTCTTCCTTGGTATAAAGGTTTTCGGTGAAGCTGTCTACCTGTGGAATCAGGTTCAGCAAGAGCTGATAGGGAAATTTGTCTACCGTAACTTCTTCTCCGCTGGCCATCTGCCGGATCTGTGCTACAAGCTCATCCATGGCGGCAGCTCCGGCGCCGCTGGCTGACTGGTACGTGGCTGCATGGACCCTTTTAATATGTGAGAGCTCCTCTATCGGTTTCAGGCATACCACCATCTGGATCGTTGTGCAGTTGGGATTGGCAACAATGTTCCTGGGCAGGTCGTGCAGATCGGCAGCATTCAGCTCCGGCACCACGAGCGGCACATCATCCTCCATCCTGAAGGCACTGGAATTGTCAATCATCACTGCCCCATGTTTCGTGATGGTCTTCGAAAATTTTTTGGACGTCCCTCCACCGGCAGATGTCAATGCAATGTCAACCCCTGCGAAATCATCGTTCTCTTTCAGCTCCTTTACGCTAATCTGCTTTCCCTTGAAGCTGTATGTTTTCCCTGCACTTCTTTCCGATCCAAACAACAGCAGTTCGTCCAACGGAAAATTCCTCTCCTCCAGTACTTTCAGGAGCTCCTGGCCTACGGCTCCACTGATTCCAACAATTGCCACCTTCATTCTCTTACGATTTTTAAGGTTCTTATCACATTAACTAATAAAAGAAACATTTAAACCCCGGATTTCTTACATTTTAATTTGCAAACATCGGAATTATTCTCCTAAAATAAAATGGTCCCGGTACTAAATTTAAAACATGCTACTGTGAAGCCGATTGTTTTTCTTTTTTTGCTTCTCTGCATGCCGGTGAGCGGACAGGTGTCTGTCGATTTTGAAGATGGAGCCTTGTCTGGCTGGCTGCAGGTGCCTGCCGGGCGTTGGGAGGTAAGCGGCGATCGTCCCCTCGAGGGAGATTTTTCATTGCACCATGCCTTCGACAACCCTGTGGGTGGCGTGGATTATATCGGACGGGACCTGAACTATCCCGATACAACAGAGACGCTGTGCATATCCTTCAAAATCCGGCACGGGTACGCTCCCAGCAGCGGAAACAACTGGCAATTATTTTTCCTGGCCAGTAATTATAACGGTCTGAAGGCAGGGGATCCAGGCAGTTCGGGAATGATCATGGGGGTGAATTTTACCGGATCGGACGACAGGGTGAAGCTCTGGCAGCTCATCCGGGGTGAGGTTTTGGAGATCTGTGATACGGATCTGAATTACGAAGAGGTGGTCGGCACGAAAGGTGAACCGTTTTTCAGGCTGTCACGTGATCCGGGAGGTGCCTGGACACTGGAGATGGCCCTGGACAACACTGGCGGTCAGCCCGTAACAATCGGCACCGGCAAAGAGGCGGTGGCCAGCATGGGAAAATATGCCGGTTTCAGGTATGCCTATTCATCGGCACAGGACCGCAAGCTATGGCTGGATGCGTTTCGGGCTGAAGGTGTTTTTTCGGCGGATACCGCGGCCCCCCGGGTCGTGGATCAGCGGGTTACGGGACTCAGCAGTTTAGAGGTGCTGTTCAGCGAGGCGGTTGTTCCCCTGGAGAGTACCCGTTTTATCTGGAATGGTACGGGACCCGATTCTGCCCTGTTCCAGGGGACGGCATGCACCCTTTTTTTCCGGGACCACTTCCCCAACCGTACAATACAGCAACTGCTCGTTAACCATATAGCCGACCGCGAGGACAATGTATTGTCCGATACAGTCATCCCTTTCAAACAGTCGCTGGCCGAATTTGGTGATGTGGTGGTGAGCGAGATCATGACCGACCCCGAGCCCGCTGTTTATCTCCCACCCTGTGAATATGTGGAGTTGCTGAACAGGAGTGCTGAGCCGGTCCTGCTGGAAGGGATGAAGCTTGTGCTCAATGAAAAGGACTACCTGCTGGAATCCGGAACACTGGAGCCCGGTGAATACCTGGTTGTCACCCATCCCGACTGCTCCGGACAATACGGTGCAGTGAATGAGCAGTCCGTCATCACTTCTGCAACAGCACTTACCAATGGCGGTGGTACGATTCGCCTGTTGGACCGCTATGAGCGGGTTATTCACGCAGTGGACTATGAGGCGATGGAGCGGATTGATCCTGCACGATCCGACGGGGGTTGGTCACTCGAGAGACCGGATCCCGGCAATCTCTGCGGAGGCTATGAAAACTGGAGTGTCTCCTCGGGTTGGCGGGGCGGAACACCCGGGGAGGTGAACAGCCGGCAGTGGACGGTCCCCGATCATGACCCCCCGGTAATCCGGTACCTGGGAATCCCACAGCCTGATAAGCTTTCGGTTGTCTTTGATGAGTACCTGCTGTTTTTGTCAGGCGGAGAAGAATCGTTCAGACTCGAAGGTGCTTCCCTGAAAAGCGGTTTAGCGGAGCGGCCTATGGCGGCAGGGGCGGTTGACCTGTGGCTGGATGGTAAGATGGAGGAGGAGGTTGTTTATGAACTAACCATCAGCAGTGTATCTGATTGTGCCGGCAACACTTCGGATTTATTGAAGCGGGCATTTCGCCTGCCCGTGTTGCCTGAGAAACACCTTCCGGTGATCAATGAGGTGATGTATGATCCGGTTCCTGGCGGAAATGAATATATAGAGCTTTTTAACCATGGTGATGATTTTCTCGATCTGTATGATCTGCGCCTGGAGCTCGTGTTGCCGGGGATGTTGGGAGGATCACCGGTTGAGATCAGCACGGAATCGCACCTGTTGTTCCCGGGTGCACGGGTGGTGCTGACGAAGGATGCCAGGTCACTGCGGCAGGAGTGGGAGCTGGGTCCTGCTGTGGATGTGGTGGAGGTCGGTCAGTGGAAAACATTGCCAAACAGCGGAGCCTGTATTAGGCTTACAGACCGTTCGGGTGCGGTGCTCGATCACTGCTGCTACCACGATTCCCTGCACCATGATTTCGTTTCGGTTACTTCCGGTGTAGCACTGGAAAGGATTATTCCGGGACCGTGCCAAACGGCCTCTTCATGCTGGTTGTCGGCCGCGGCTTCGGCGAATTACGGCACACCGGGGCAGAAAAACTCCCAGGCCCGGTCAGATCACTCCGCTGCTGAAAAGCTGCTGCAGCTAAACCCGGCGGTCTTCAGCCCTGACAACGATGGATTTGAGGATCTGCTGGAGATCAGCCTTCAGGATGAAGTACACGATGCGATGGTCAGCATCTTTATCACCGACCTGCAGGGGATCCATACCAGGGATATTGTATTTCGGGGGAACGGGGGTCGGGATGACCGGTATTTCTGGAATGGCCTGGATCAGGAGGGGAGGACGGTGCTTCCGGGGATCTACGTTGTTCACCTGGTTATTGAAGGCGAAACGGGAAAAAGGATCAGAAGGGAGCCGTGTGCTGTTATGTATCGCTGAGGTAGGGGAGTTTCTTGCTGGAGTAGAGGATCACGCCGATGGCTCCGAAGGCGAACAGGTTGAATGCCAGGTAGCTGGTTTCAAATCCGAAATGGTCGGTTACCACGCCTACCATGGGGATTACCAGGGAGCTGATAAAAAAGTTGATGAACATATAGATGGAATTCACAAAGGCCTTTTTGGCGGTGCGCAGGTCC
>JAGYMF010000169.1 GCA_018400695.1 Bacteroidales bacterium
CACCCCGGCAACCAATGCCGCCAGGATCAACAGGTTCACATAACTCAGCCACCTGGCAAAAATGTCCTTTACATTGCCATTCAGCTTGCCAAAGGCAATCATACTGCCACTGAATGCGATGCTTCCAATCACCAGCCCTAACAATGTCACCAACGCAGACTGGTTATCAGGATTCGAAAATTCGATCAGCGCCACCAACGCCGAAGCCGCACCACCACTGGCATTGAATAACGACACAAGCTGTGGCATGGCCGTCATCTTCACCTTGCGGGCCACAATGGCCCCGACAACCGATCCAATCGCAATCGCAACCAATATAATAATCAGATTACCGGTTTTCAATGTCGTGGCAGGTTCCCCTTCCCGATGCAAAAACAGCGTAGTTACCATGGCAAGCAACATCCCGGCGGCAGCCCAGAGGTTTCCGCGCCTTGCCGAGTCGGGATGACTCAGCAGCTTCAGTCCGATCACAAAAAATACAGCCGACAGAAGATAACTGAACTCCAGTATGATGTCTCCCCGGGTGATGGTTTCAAAGATTGTCTCCATAATTTATTCAGCTTACTTTTTTTTCTTTTTAAACATTTCAAGCATCCGGTCAGTCACCACAAATCCACCAACCACATTCAATGTCCCGAAAAACAACGCAAAGATCCCGAGGATCAGGTTCAGAAGATTCGACCCCTCTTTAAGGTTCGCCAGGTCGGCATGTCCCACCAAAATAATGCCCCCGATAATGATCACCCCGCTAATCGCATTGGCACCCGACATGAGCGGCGTATGCAGCACAGAAGGCACATTGGAGATCACCTCAATACCGAGGAAAATGGTCAGCGCAATGATAAAAATTGCCTCTTTGTTCGAATAGAAAAATTCCAGTATTGCATCCATATTCGTATCTCTTACTTGTTCATGATTTCTTTAACACGGTCGTGCTTCACCTCCCCCTCGTGGGTCACCAGCGTACCGGTCACCAACTCATCCTCCCAGTTCAGGTTCATCGCACCCTCTTCGCCAATAACGAGCTTCAGGAAGTTCAGCATGTTCTTCCCGAACATCTGACTCGCATCCCGGGGCATGGTTGATGGATAGTTCGACTCCCCGACAATGGTCACCCCATGTACAACAACCACCTCACCGTTCTTCGTCAGCTCACAGTTCCCTCCAGTCGATGCCGCCAGGTCAATCACCACCGATCCGGGCCCCATCGCCTCAACAGATTCCTTCGTCACCAGCACCGGCGCCTTCCTCCCGGGAATCTGCGCAGTACAGATCACCACATCGGCCTTTACACAATGCTCATGCACCATCTGCTTCTGCCGCTTCTGAAAATCTTCGCTCTGCTCCACGGCATAACCGCCAGCCGAAGCATCATCCACAGCGCCTTCAACCTCCACAAACTTAGCACCCAGGCTCTGTACCTCTTCTTTAACGGCTGAACGCACATCGAACGCCTCTACCACTGCTCCCAGTTTGCGGGCCGTGGCGATCGCCTGTAATCCGGCAACACCGGCCCCTAAAACCAAAACCTTCGATGGTTTAATCGTTCCGGCAGCGGACATAAACATCGGCAAAAACCCCGGTAGCCGTCCGGCTGCATCCAACACTGCCTTGTAACCGGCCACAGTCGCCTGCGACGAAAGAATATCCATCGCCTGCGCCCGCGTGGTGCGGGGGATCACATCCAGGCTGAACAGGGTAATCCCCGCCTCAGCGTATTTCTTTACCAGGTCGTGGTTGGTCAAAGGATTCACGCCGGCAACCAACACCTTGCCTTTGCCGAGCTTGCCGATCTCAGACTCTGAAGGCCCGTTCACCATGGTGAGCAAATCAGCCTGCTTGATCACATCGGCACGGGAAGCCACTGCAGCCCCCGCCTCTTCATACAACGTGTCAGGAACAGACGCCGCTGCTCCTGCACCCTTTTCAACCAATACAGAAACCTTAAGCGCTGCAAGGGATTTTACACTATCGGGCAGCATCGCTACCCTGTTCTCTCCTGCAGACTCTTTTAGAATGCCAATTTTCATCTTTTCGATCGATTTATGGTTGTGTAGACTATCTGTTCAGCGTTAATGCTCACGAAAATAATATAAAAATGATACACCACCATATGTTAAACAATAGCATTTTATCCGTTCATCAAACAAAACCAACCAAAAACTGTTTTAAACCTTTAATAAGCAGGTTTTAACCTGCCGACAGCATGTTCATTTTTAAAAATCAATACCTTTGGTTCTGAAAATATAATCACGCCCGGCAAACATGGATAAATTCTCTTATATGGGTCATGTGGATATCGCAGTGATCGAACAGATGTACCAGCAATATCTCCATGATCCCGATGCAGTGGAAAGCAGCTGGCAGAAATTCTTCGAAGGATTTGAATTCGCAAGAACACAGTACAATACTGAATTCTCTGAAGCGTTCGACAAAGAGTTCAAGGTGATCAACTTCATCAACGGATACCGGAAGCGCGGACACCTCTTTACCACCACCAACCCGGTGCGGACCCGCAGGAAATACTTTCCTACACTCGACCTGGAGAATTATGACCTGTCCGAAACAGACCTCGATACCGAATTCTTCGCCGGTAAGGAGATCGGTATCGGGAAAGCAAAACTGTCTGACATCGTCGGCCACCTCAAGGAAACCTATTGCAGCAGTATCGGATCTGAATTCATGTTCATACGGAACCCTGAAAAACTCAGCTGGCTACAGGAGCGGATCGAAAAAAGCCGGAACAGCACACGCTTCACACCCGAAGAGAAGATGGATATCTACCACCACCTCAAAAAGGCGGTTGGATTTGAAAAATTCATCCATAAAAAATTCGTCGGACAAAAACGGTTTTCCATCGAGGGGGCAGAGATCCTCATCCCTGCCCTGAACAAGCTGATCGAAAAAGGGGCCGAATCCGGTGTGAAGGAATATACCATCGCCATGGCACACCGCGGCAGACTTAACGTGCTGGCCAATGTGCTGCAAAAGCCTGCTGAAAACATTTTTAAGGAGTTCGAGGGGGAGGAGTATGAAGACAATATCGAACTGGGTGATGTGAAATACCACCTGGGGTACGGCAACACCATCAAAACCCCCGCCGGTGATGAGATCATCCTCAACCTTACCCCCAACCCATCACACCTCGAATCTTCCACACCGGTAATACAAGGGATCGCCCGGGCGATGATCGAAAACAGGCACGGCTGGGACAACAACAAACTCATCCCTGTTGTCATCCACGGCGATGCCGCCATTGCCGGTCAGGGCGTGGTCTACGAAGTCGTGCAGATGTCAGAGCTGAACGGGTACAAGACCGGAGGGACCATCCATATCGTTATCAACAACCAGGTGGGTTTTACCACCAACTACCTCGACGGTCGCTCGAGCACATACTCTACCGATGTAGGGAAGGTGACCAAAGCGCCCATCTTCCATGTGAACGGCGACGATGCCGAAGCGCTCGTCCATGTGGTCCGCCTCGCGGTCGACTACCGGCAGACATTCCACACCGATGTGTTTATCGACATCCTGGCCTACAGGAAGTATGGACACAATGAGGGCGACGAACCCCGGTTCACCCAGCCAACCCTCTACAAGGCCATCTCCACGCATCCCAATCCCAGAGATATCTATAAAAAGAG
>JAGYMF010000017.1 GCA_018400695.1 Bacteroidales bacterium
TGTGGTCATTGAGTGGGATGACGTAAAAGAGGATTACTTCAGACATGGGATCCATATTGTACATTCTGACAAGGTGCGACTCACAAATATTGAAGCGAAGGCATCTCCGTCAAACAGTAACCTGGTGCCGGTGAAGCTCGATGCAGTGAAGGGTTTTAAGACAGATATGGAAAAGAAGCTGTACCGCTTTGAATAACAATCGGTCAGTTCTGAAGGATCGTATTGAAAATTAATTTGAAAATTTAATTTTGGCATGGGACTATGAGAAAAATCTACCTGTTCGCTGGATCGCTTTTAATTGTTGTATCGTGTATCGTTACTGCTCAGAATCCTGTTATTACCCATATGTACACTGCTGATCCCTCGGCCAGGGTATTTAATGACACGTTATATCTCTATCCGAGTCATGACAGGGACAGTGCCCGGTGGTGGGACATGGTCGACTACCATGTTTTCAGCACTACGGATATGGTGAATTTTAAGGACCATGGAAGGGCATTGCATATAGACGATATAAGCTGGGCAGAGAAATATGCCTGGGCACCTGATGCCATTGAAAGATATGGAAAGTATTATTTCTACTTTCCAACAGATCAGTCGAACATCGGGGTAGCAATAAGTGACAGGCCCTATGGTCCCTTTAAGGATCCATTGGGTAAGCCTTTGATCACCAAAGACTCCCCAGGGGTGGTGAACAACCGCGATTTTATCGATCCGGCTGTTTTTATTGACGATAACGGCAAGGCGTATATGTTTGTCGGGCAAAATGTTGTCAATGCCATTGAACTCAATGATGATATGATCTCCTGGTCAGGGGAGGTAAGGATCATTGAGGGCCTTGACCATTTTTTTGAGGCTATCTGGATGCATAAGTATAACGGAAAGTACTATTTGTCTTATTCCGGAGATGGCCGGATATTGTATGCATGGTCGGATGAGATTTTTGGTCCGTATGAATTCAAGGGAGAGATACTTGGGCCGGTGAACAGCGGAACCAATCATCATTCCATTGTCGAATACAAAGAGAACTGGTATCTGTTTTATCACAACTCCGATCTGGCTCTGCAGAAGATACCTGAAGATTCTGAAGAGCGGAAATATGTGCAATGGCGAAGGTCGGTATCATTCAATCAGCTCTTTTACAATGAGGATGGGACAATCCGGAAGGTAAATCCAACAAAGCAGTGATTTTAAAAAGTATAGTTTTAAAGGATTGTATATCAGAAGATAATGAAAACATGATCATGAAAAATGCATTGTCCGTTTTGTTTATTCCAGCGTTTCTGTTTGCTATTTCAGGCTGTAAAAACCCGTATGTTAACGGTAGTGATGATATAAAGCGCCCCAATATCCTCTGGATAACCTGTGAGGATATGAGTCCGCGACTTGGTAGTTATGGTGATACACTTGTAAGCACTCCCAACCTGGATAGACTCGCCGGTGAGGGAATACGATTTACCAATGCATATTCTGTTACCGGGGTTTGTTCTCCGAATCGCGCATCGCTTATCACCGGTTTGTACCCAACCAGTTTCGGGGCGTATCATATGAGGACCACTTCACGTACTGCAGTGATTGACCAGATCACAGATCCTGAACTGTTAAGTATACCGGTATATGAAGCGGTGCCTCCCGCAGAAGCAAAAATTTATCCTGAATTGTTTCGCATGGCAGGTAAATGGAGAAATTGGGAGCAGACACTGGAGGCTGTACAATGAACCGTTGTTATTGCGCGACATAGATTCGCTGGTTTGTGTGGGCATCAGGATTGGTTATTTGCAAAGTGATGTTACACGATTTAAAAACCTTCATTAATGAAATTCAATTTCTTTATTTACCTCCTATTGTCAAATGCTCTGGAAGTTCTCAGAACATATGTGTTAACTTCCCAAACATAAATATAATGCTATTAAGGCGTTATCATCTACTTTTATCCAGCAGCATATTAATAGCTATACCAAGAAAAAACTACCAATCATATGATAAACTTCTTGACTAATCTGAGAGCCCTGCCATTACTTACAGGGATTTTTTTGTTGGGATATGGTTGTTCAGAAACTCCACAAATTTATACCCACCCGGAGTGGCTTGGGGGAACAAACATTGAAACACTGGAAAAAGAGGGTGATTGCAACATTTTCCTGGAATTAATGGAGAAGGCTGATTATAAGGAGCCGATTGAAAAACAACTTTTCACCCTTTTTGTGCCTCGTGACAGTGCATTTGAAGTGTATTTCAATGCAAAGGGGGTAGAATCTGTCGACGATCTGTCTGAGGAGGAAGCTTTCAGGCTTTTCACCATGTATGTATTACCGAATCCACTTTCCCGCTACCAATTGATTTATGAATATGCATGGGACCTGGAAAGTCCGGATGGGGAATACGGTGCGCTTTTTTTCAGGAAGAAGACCAGGAGCAAAATGCCTTCTTACAAGGAAACTCCCCTTTATCATCCTATTTATGCAGGCGAGGAGTTGACCATTCAGACAGACAAGTCGATCTATATTCCCTTTTTTACGACAGACTATATGGAGGATTATTTTGCAACATCAGATGGAAGTGATTATGAATTTCTTTGCCGGGACAGTGACTGGAGCGGAACGCAGTGGCACGATGCCATGGTTACGGATGCTGAAGTAAGGACTGCCACAGGCTTTATTTATTTCCTGGATCGAGTGGTGGAACAGCCACTTACAGTGGACAAATACCTTCGTGACAATCCCGATAAATACAGTGTTTTTTACGGGATGATCCAACCTTTTGCAGGATATGCCCAGTGGGTGAATGATAATGATGAACTGGTTTACGAGAAAAGATACAACACTAAGAAGATATATGATATCGCAAATCCCATGGGCCCGAGTACATGGGGAGGGCCCCACACAATGCGGGAAATGTTTACGTTGTTTATGCCCAGTAATGAGGCCTGGCTGGAATACTTTGACCGGAATGGTATTGAGGATTTTGAAAATTTATCGGAAATATCCAGGATTTATCTGATACAATCACATATCATCAGGCAGCTCGCATTCAAGTCGAAATTGGATAGGGGAATGGGTAGTACTTTTGGCGATATCATTGATATTGATACGGAAAATGACATTTCTGATTCTTACCTGTGCAACAATGCTGCTGTATACGATCTGAACAGAGTCTTGGAACCTTTTATTTTCAAGACAGTTACAGGTCCGGTTTTTCTTGATGAGGATTATAGTACCTTCTTGCTTTCGCTTTATCTGGCAGATAAAATGAACATGGTCTCCAGCCGGGATTTTGATGTAACTGTATTTACGGTTACTAACCAGCAGTTCCAGGATATCGGAATACGCTATAACGATGCTGACGATGAGATGCAGTTTTATACAAATCAGGAAAAATGGGTTGAATTTGATGACGACGATTTTGAAAGGTTCGTGGACGGATTCATTGTTAAAGATAAATTGACAGACCTGAGTGGTGAAGGATTTGTTGAACTGGTTTCTGGCGAGTATTTCTATTTCAATGATGACCGTTTATATGGTGCCGGAAATATTGAAGATGGCGATTATGCTGCGATCACAAGCAGACTCGAAAATGAGGTGAATGGAATGCTTTACTATCTGGAGACTCCATTAAAAGCTTCACATTATACTACTGCACAGCGTTTGATGAATGATCCTGACCTTTCAGATTTTTTCAATCTGATGAAGAGTGCCAGTATGGTTTCAGTTTATGAAGATCCTTTGACGTTTGATGAGATTCACAGGTTTGTTTTTTTACAGGGAAAAAATGACTGGACCATTTTCGCTCCTACGAATGATGCCATGGCTGAGGCACGGGATAAAGGTCTTATACCATCTAATCAAGGAGAGATTCAGGCGTTTATCTATAATCACATCATTCAGAAAAATGTATTATTCGATGATGGTGAAGTGTCAGGTGTCTTTAATACCAATTACCAGGTGGATATTGGAGAAGAGGGACCAATTTTCACACAGTTACAGGTAAACAATTCAAGTCATAATATGGTAATAACTGATCCTTCCGGTCAGGAGATCATCGTTCCGCATACTACTGCGAACAACCTGGTCAGAGGAGGGGTATATCACAAAATTCCTTCGGTTATTAAATTGCCCTGATTTTGAATTGATTTAGGAATGTAAATGTTATTATTTTTTGAAAACCGTGCTTTTGTAACCAGAAGTCAATAATCTGATCATAATGAGTAAACGATCTCTTTTTATTGCCGCAATGTTTTTTCTGTTTGGACTAACCACGACACTTAATGCTCAATCGTTTATTGTAAAGGGGCAGATCAATGATGGTTCTGTCAATGAGCCTATACCCTTTGTGAATGTTGTGGAAGTGGATCAAAACGGAAGGTTCATTGCGGGAACCATTACGGACAATAACGGGAATTATGTGCTGGAGATTAGCAGTGGGCAGGCAAAGATTATGGCTTCATTTATCGGTTATACGAAAGAGACAATAGAAGTAGATGGCAGAACAACTATCAATATTACCCTGCAGCCGGATGCACTCAAATTTGAAGAGGTGCAGGTGACAGCTTCCAAAATGAGCAATGATGGTGTTGAAGCAATACGTGACAGGTCGGTCGCCGTTGGCAGGATAGAAATGAAGGACATTGAAAGTCTTACTACAACTACGGTGGAGGAGATGCTCCAGGGACGGATCGGAAATGTGGATATTACTGCTGTTTCAGGTGATCCGGGAGCAGGTTTGAACATTCGTATCCGGGGTACAGCCACCTTGAATGCCAACAATAACCCACTTATTGTTGTGAATGGTATCCCTTATGATGCTAATGTAGAGGGGTTTGATTTCGCAACTGCGGATGTGGACCGCTTTGGTAGTCTTATTGATGTGGCCCCGGAAGATATAGAATCCATTGAAGTGTTGAAAGATGCTGCATCTACAGCTATTTGGGGATCAAAGGCAGCAAACGGTGTATTAATGATAAAAACTAAGCGAGGGATCAAGTCAAAGCCCATTTTTGAATATTCTTATAAAATCACACAGGCAAGAGAGCCTGCTCCAATCCCCTTGCTTGATGGAGGAGGATTTGCGCGGCTAATCACTGATGAGCATTTTAATGTAAGGAGGAATCAATTCTCACATCCTGAGATTGCTTTTGATCCCGATTGGGAGGATTACTACAATTTTTCGCAAAACACGGACTGGATCAGTGCTATAACACGACTTGCTTATATCCAACAACATAACCTGTCTGTGCGCGGAGGAGGTGACAAATCGAGGTATAACCTTTCACTTGGATATAATGATGAGAAGGGTACCACCATTGGTAATGATCTCAAAAAACTGACGCTGAGGAATTCCCTGGACTATGACCTCTCTTCTAAACTTCGTTTCAATTCAGATGTGCTATATACCTTTTATGATCAGAATTCCAATTTTTGGGATAATATCAGGGAAATTGCTTATCAGAAAATGCCAAATATGTCGATAGTTGAGCGTGACACTTTAGACAACGTTTCGGATATATTCTTTACACCTCCATCAACTATCCAGGGCAATTCGGACTGGATGTATAATCCGGTTGCTTTTGGAACCCTGGGAGAGTTGAACCGCATAAAGAACAATGCCCGGGTATCTGTTAATCTGAGATACACACCGTTTAGCCCCCTGGAGATCAGTACATCGATCACCCTTGATATCTTTGATGAAAAGGTGGAGAAATTTCTGCCCTTTAAAGCCCTGGGGTATAATTATGACAGTTATCTTACTAATCAGGCTAGTAACAGTTTTAATAAGAAGAGTTCTGTTTATACTTTTTCCAGGGCATTGTACCGCCCCCGGTTGAATGAAAATCATTCTCTGCTATTACTGGGTCAGTTTGATACAGAACAAAGTATCAATCGCTCATATGGAGTAACCACCAGCAAATCTCCGTCCCCGATGCTCAGAGTGCCCATTGGTGATAAGAATTTAAATGGTTTTTATTCCGGTTTCTCTGAATTCCGGTCCATGGGTTTTTTTGGTAACCTTTATTATAAATACAAGGACAGGTATATACTAACTGCCGGAGCGAAGTATGAGGGTAATTCACGGTTCAGTCCGGAAACAAGGTGGGGGTTATTTCCCACGATAAGTCTTGCCTGGAGAATATCTGAGGAGTCTTTTCTCAGAAATGCAGATGTATTTGACGACCTAAGGTTGCGGGGAAGCTGGGGTCAGACAGGAAATATGCCCGACCAGAATTATCTTTACTTCAATACCTATACTGCCGGTGCCAGTTATGCCTATATCAATATGCCCGGTGTAAGGCCATCGGGTCCTGAACTTACGAGCCTTAAGTGGGAGACGATCGATCAGAAGAACATTGGTATTACTATCACAACAATGGAATCAAAACTGAACATTGAAGCTGATCTTTATGAGAAGAGAACGATGGACCTGTATCTCCCATATTATAATATACCTGATCACTCCGGCTATGAGGCAATCAAGATAAACGATGGGGAAATGGTTAACAGGGGGTGGGAATTCATGATTGATTACCAGGTTGTGAAAAGAGAAAATTTTGATCTTTCTTTCAATTTTAATACCTCCTTCAACGAGAATATCGTTGTCAAGTTGCCTGAAAATTACAGCCTTGAATATGGTAATATGCTGGAAAACGGTAACTATATGATCAGTATTGAACCCGGCAGGGCCCTGGGAGGGTTCTTTGGATACCGGTATCTGGGTGTCTACCCGACGGATGAAGATGCGATTGTATACGGTGTCGACGGGGAGCCTGTTTATGCACTGAATCGCGCAGAGCCAATGAAAATGATCCATGGCGGTGCAGGTGGATATGAGTTTGAAGGTGGAGATGCTATCTATGAGGATCGGAATCATGATGGTGTCATCGATGAACGGGACCTTGTATATCTTGGCGATCTCAATCCTGATTTCATGGGAGGTTTTAGCTTGCGCACCCGATATAAGTCCTTTGTAGCGAATGTTTTTTTCAATTATAAGGTCGGACAGTCCATCATTAACCAAACAAGGATGAATACTGAAAAGATGTATGGATATGAAAATCAAAGTATTGCAACAAATTGGCGATGGAGAAGGCAAGGAGATTCGACAGTGGTGCCCCGTGCATTATACGGTGAGGGTTATAACTGGATGGGTTCAGACCGGTTTGTTGAAAATGGCTCTTTCATACGGCTTAAATCTGCATCCTTAAGTTATTATATGCCAGCCGACCTGAGCAGAAGAATCGGGGTTAAAGATGTGAAAGTATATATAACTGGATATAACCTTGTTACCTGGACAAATTATACAGGACAGGATCCTGATGTTCCTATTCCTTCAAGTCCCAGTGAATTGCCGAAAGATTACAGCAAGACCCCCCCGAGTATCAGGATCACTTTAGGGACGAACATTACTTTCTAAACAGATAAAATGGAATTCAGATGAGGAAAACAAAAAAAATATCTCTTGGTTTGCTTTTAGCCTTTTTCATTCTCTTTGTTCCACAATGTACCGATTGGCTGGACCTGGAACCCGAGAATGATCTGATTGAAGATGAGTTCTGGAAAAGGGGTGAAGATGTTGAATCAACACTTGCTGCTACCTATAACAGCTGGAGGGGTAGCGGTCTTAATAACCTGATCATGGGAGAGATCAGGGGCGATATGATTAAATTCCAGGGGTCCGCTTTCTCAAGCTATAACCGTTTATCCCAGAGTGATATAACAACATCGAATCCCACTGTCAACTGGAAGGCGTATTATAACACGATTAATCTGGCCAATACGCTGATGTATTATGCTCCTTTAGTACAGGAACGAGATCCTACATTTTCAGTGGAGGACAAAGAACGCATAGAATCAGAGGCCTTGTTTATTAGATCTCTGAGCTATTTTTATCTGGTTAGGCTCTGGAAGGATGTTCCGCTTGTATTGCAACCAATGATCTCAGATACTGTTCATTTTATGCTGGAGAAAAGTCCGGAAGATCAGGTGCTTGACCATGTTGTTAGTGATCTGAAGCGTGCAGAAAAGATTGCTTCCACAGATGAATTTGCAGGAGATCCGTATATGTATAAGGGAAGGGCCAATAAGTATGCAATCTGGGCCCTTTTGGCAGACGTGTTGCTGTGGCAGGAGAATTATTCAGCT
Source organism: Bacteroidales bacterium (assembly GCA_018400695.1). GTDB lineage: Bacteria > Bacteroidota > Bacteroidia > Bacteroidales > M55B112. The sequence goes on from JAGYMF010000017.1 coordinate 8,133, forward strand.
TGTATTGCTTACGCAGACAGTATCATTACATCCGGTAAGTTTTCTCTGGAATCACAGAATACGTGGTTCAGGTTATTCTACCCTGGTAATTCAATGAATGAAAGTATTTTTGAGATCCAGTTCAGCACTGTCCATAAACAGGTTAACCCGGTATTCTATAATGCTGTGATCCTCAATAATTATGATGCTAATATTAATATGACTGCAACCCCTGCACTGATCCAGCTGTATGATGTTTCAGATACCCGGAAGCTAAGTCTTGAGGAAGAAGAGGCATGGCCTGCAAAGAAATATGCTGCCAAAGATCTCAATTCCACATACAGGATCGCCTCTGAGAATGATGCGAATTTCATTGTATACCGTTTTGCTGAAGTGCTGCTTATGAAAGCGGAAGCCCTCGTTGAAATTGGAGATATACAGCAGGCTAATGATATTCTAAAAACCATATCGAACAGGGCCAATGGTTTTTATGAAGGTGTCGGAGATACAGATAAACTTAGGATCGCTGTGCTGAACGAAAGAGCCAGGGAATTTGCAGCTGAAGGCAAGCGCTGGTTTGACATCCTGCGATATGCCAAGCGTGATGGTTTTCAGCGAAAGCAGTTCATCATTAATATGGTACTGTCCAATGCCGGTGTGCAGCAGCGGGCCGTACTTGAAACCAGGGTGACCGATACCATGAGCTATTATCTCCCGATACCGGAGAATGAAATTATTTATAATCCGAAGCTGGAACAAAATTCCTATTACGATCGCTGAAAATAATTATTTAATTCAGAAATATGAGAAATTACCTGAAGATTCATTTGAAAACACCTCTGATAGGAATGCTGCTGATCAGCGCACTGTTCATGACCGACAGCTGCGATGAGATCGATCCAGTCCTGCATGATGTTGCATCACAGGAGCAGACCATCGTTCAATATATATTGGATGAAGGCAATGCTGAAAAATATTCGCTGTTCGGTGAGATTATCAATCGGGCTGAACTAATCAACTTGCTGTCAGTAAGAGGACCGTATACATTATTTCTTCCTGATAATAGCGCAGTCACAGATTATTTAGAGGCAATTGGCTTGGATTCCGTTGCCGAAGCTTCGCCAGAACGATTAAAGGAGCTTGTATTTAACCATCTTACTGACCTGGATATTGAGAGTACTGAAATGGGGCTGGGAGCACTGATCAGGGTTAATGCACTTGGAGATTATTTGTCAAGTGAGTTCGAAGGTTCGGACATCTTCATCAACAAGGAATCTATTATCACTGACCGGGATATCATAGCAGCAAACGGGGTTATTCATGCTATTGATAAAGTAATCAGGCCTGTACATGAAGATGTGTTATCAGTGATTGAGTCAATGGAGGGATATTCAATTTTTACTGAAGCATTGAAGCGGTCCGGGTTGAGCGATACCCTGACAATGATCGATTTCCAGTATGGGGATTTTACTGCAAGGACAAGGTACACAGTATACAGCGTATCTGATGAGGTATACAATAATGAAGGCATCAGCAATATTGAAGAGTTGATTAGCAGGTTCACAGAAGATCCCGTCACTATATCGGATCCGGATAACGACTTTTTCAAGTATGTGGAGTATCATCTTATTTCAGGGACGTGGTTTCTTAATCACCTTGAAAAAAATGATTATCCGAACATTAACAATGAGAATTTTATTACGATTACCCTTGATAATGATTATGAGATAAACAAGCATGGAGATACATATACATCATTGAATATCAGCGATTCAAATATACCGGCCAAGAATGGCGTAATCCATTCAGTGAATGACCTGCTGCCAGCAAAGGATCCGACACCCTGGCGGGTGGTATTCGACATTACGGACTATATTGATTTCAGGGAATCTGATTTTTATAAAATGAGGGAAACGCTGGGCCCGTCAGAAGCTATCTTCCAGAAATTTGTAGATGGGGAAAATACATTTGAATATATCAAATGGACCGGAGACTACCTGCAATATTATTACAGGCCAACAGATTGGAAGGCGCCTGATTATATCAACGGTGATTGTCTGAATATGAGTGGTTTCTGGTCGCTTGAAGTTACTGTTCCAAGGATTATGAAGGGCCAATATCAGATCAATGCGTTTACCCGTAGCGGCCCGGATTGTCTTATCTATATTGATGGTGAGTTACAGGAACATCTCTATAAGATGAGTGAGGGCGGTGATAATGTGATCCCAAGGTACATCGGCACTGTCGACTGGAAGGAGTCAACAAGGCATACCATAAAGCTTGCAAGTCTTAACAGCGGACTCATCTTCTGGGATCGGCTTGAATTCACACCAATACAGGACTGAACAGTCAATTACAATGAACTTAAAAAAACTATATATGCGTTCCGCAGACAGACCATTATCATTGGTAGTCATACTGACTGCCCTATTCATCGTCCTGGCACCTTCAAAGGGGCTTACACAGGTCTCAGACACTCTGACCCTGCGTGGCCAGGTTTTTGAATCTGGAACCGACATGCCACTGAAACAGGTCACTATATCAGTTTCCTCCACGGGTGTTACGTCTGAATCCGGCGAGGAAGGGAAATTCGAAATAACTGTTGAGAACCTTTTCGAAGAAATTGTGATGAAACTTCCCGGATATACAGAAAGGGCATACCAGCTGACAGGGATAAATGATGTCACTGTTTTCCTGGTCCAATCCGGATTCAGGTCATCAGACGACAATATTGTCCTTCCACTGAAAACTCTTTCGGCAAGGGAGTTGGTCGACCCTGTCTCATCCATTGAAGGTTATGAGATCAATCAGTTTCCGGCGAATTCAAGTGAGGATCTTCTACAGGGTATGATCCCAGGGTTACATGTCATAAGGAATTCCGGTTTCCCAGGAGATAAAGCCTGGTTGAGTATTGGAGGTATTTCATCCATCTATGCAAAATCAGAGCCCCTTTTGATCATCGATGGAATGATTCACGAGTACAACTATGCGGATCAGAGTGTGATAGATGGTTTTTCATTTAATCCCTGGGACATCATTGATGTTGAGGATATTGCAAATATCGCGGTGGTAAAGGGGGGGCTGGCTTCCTGGGGATCGAATGGTTCCAACGGAATGATCTACATAAATACTGAGCAGAAAAGCGAAACAAGCTCACAGGTTGCATTCAGCGCTTATGGAGGAGTTGGACTGATGCCATCTAAACTATCACTACTGAATGCTTCGCAATTCAGGGAATTCTATGGCGGACAGTTAATATCCTCCGGTCAGGACCCTGCAGTTATACCATGGTTGTCAGGTGATACATCAGATGAAGAATATTACCGGTATAATAACAATACAGACTGGCAGGAGGAGCTATTCCGTTTGAGCCCCATTCAGAAAATTCATTTTTTCCTGAAAGGTGGGGATGAAATCGCTACCTACAATATTTCTACAGGATACCTTAAGCATGGAAGTGTTTATGAAAATTCGGGATATTCAAGATATAATCTCAGGGTTAACGGTAACATCAATATCTCTGATAAGTTTTCTGTTGTTCCCAATGTAAAACTATCTCTTTCAGACACCTATTTGGCCAGTATGGGGGTGGAAGATTATAAAAACCCCTTGACTTCCGCATTATTGAAGCCTTCCATTATGGCTCCACTGGCACGTGATCCGGAAACAGGGGTTGTATTGAATGAACTGGATGATGTAGGTGTGTTTAATGTTAGTAACCCCGTTGCTATTGTCAGGGAGGGAATTGGATCCAACAGGAATTATCATTTCCTGAGTTCAATAGATTTCAGGTATAAAATATCTGACAGGCTGCAAATATCCAGCCTTACCGGTCTTAGCTATAACAATTCCCGGGAAAGTATTTTTATACCGGATCATGGTCTTGTAGACCAGGAATTTGCTGATAATTCACGTCATGACCTGGTCTATGATTTCCGCTCTACCCAAAATCATACACATCTCAGCTTTAAGGATGAAATTAGAGAAGGCCTTTTCGATGCAGTGTTGGGAATCAGGTATATGAAGAACTCTTATAAATACAATGAAGGTAATGATTTGAATACTGCCTCTGATGATTTCCGGAACCTTGGACAGGGGGCAAAATACCAGTACTTGAGAACGACTCTTGGTGATGATAGGGAGCTCATCTGGGCATCGGTCTATGGTGTAGTGAACTACGCATTCAAGGATAAGTACTTTTTCGTTGCAAAGGCTTCATACGATGGTAATTCTAATGTGAACAGCAGTAAACGATATAATTTCTATCCCTACCTGGGTCTGGCATGGCGACTCAGCTCAGAGCCAACGTTCTCCTTTTTCCGGGCAATAGGAGATTTGAAGATCAGGGCATCCTATGGTATTTCAGGCAATATGCACAGCTATGCCTATGATTACTCGAAATTGTTCTATGTGGGAAGGCGACTCGGACAAACAGGTGTTGTAGTTCGGGATGCTGTTCCAAATTCAGGGTTGGAAATTGAGAGGAAAGCAGCAGCGAACCTTGGTCTGGATTTTTCACCGCTAAATCTGCAGTCCAGTTTACACATTGATTATTATTATGCTACGGTGAATAATCTCATGATCAATCAGCAACTGCCAACATTCGGTTTTGAGAACTATTTTGACAACGGGGGAAAAATGAACATCAGTTCAGTTGAGCTTTCCTACGATGGAAGGGTCCATTTCAATGAGTTAGTCCTGCGTTATGGATTCTCTGCCAACAGGTATGTTTCAAGGGTGGAGGATCTTATTTTTCTTGACGACAGTAAGGAGGCCATCGTTCATAATGTAAAAGAGATTAATGATCTGTCGGTGCAATATGTTACCCGTGAAGATCAAGGACTGAACCTTTTTTACGGCTACTACACAGAAGGAGAGGTTTACCAGACACAGTCAGCAGCTGAATTGGTAACGGGTCCGGGAGGAATCCCAATGAAGGAGGGTGATGTGATTTTTAGGGATGTTAATGGTGATAAAGTTATCGATTATGAAGACAAGATGGTTATCGGCGATCCCAATCCTGATCTCTATGGAGGAATAAGTATATCACTGATTTATAAACAGATCGAATTAAAGACATTGTTTACCTATTCTTATGGCAATGACGTAGTCAATTATTTGAGATATAAGACAGAAACGATGGATCAGTATTATAATCAAGCAGCTGCAGTTGCTGACAGGTGGGGTGCATCTGAAAGCAGGGATATACTGCCTCGGGCATCCGTTGGAGATCCTACAGGAAATACAGTATTCTCAAGCCGCTGGATCGAGGATGGTTCTTACTTGCGGTTGAAGAACCTGACGCTAAGTTATACATTGCCTGCCATTTCAGGGTTCTACCGTGATCTGGATGTTTACATTACAGCTTCAAATCTATTGACGTTCAGTAACTATAAAGGATATGATCCGGAATTCATGTACAGTAGTTCACCATTCCGGATGGGTATTGACTATGGGAAAATACCACAGGTTCGCTCTATTCTGGTTGGTTTGAAGTTATCTCTTTAGTAATGAATGTATGTGCTATACCGATATGTTGATAAAAAAGAAAAAAATGGTCAAAAGAATATCTAGTTCGTTGATGATAATGGTCATACTGACATTTTCCCTTTCGTGCAGTGAGGATTTTTTTGATGCGAAAATGGGTGATAAGATTTCTCCTGAAGAGCATTACAAGGATGCCAGTGATGTCTGGAGTTCCTTTAGCGGTATTCTTTTACTGCTGCAGGAGGTCTTGCCGAACCATATCATCCTGGATGGATTGCTGTCAGATCAGATACAACCTTCAGCTTCTGCTCAGGCTGAACTTGTAACATTGTACAGTCATACAGTCTCTGCAGGAAATACTTATATTGATGGATCGTCCTATTATAAGATTATTGTTTCTGCCAATGATGTATTATCCAACCTTGATAAAGTGGTTGAAACAGATAAATTGAATTATGACTCCCTTACCAATGCCTCCATGACCAGGGCACTTGTCACTTTCAGATCCTGGGCTTACCTGAATTATGTACGCCTGTACGGAAGGGCAGCTATTTTACCGGAACAATTGCTCTCAATTGATGATGCCAACAACCTCGAGATCGTTGACCGGGAGACCATGCTAAACAGGCTGGTGGATGACCTTATCCCGGTTTTACATGATTTGGAAAGCAATATCGCTGAGTTGCGGATAGAAAACTCCATCAACAGCAGGGCATTATTGGGTGAGATTTACCTGGAGCTAAACAACTATGATCTGGCTGAAAAGTATCTCCGGGAAGCCTGCGAAGGTTTTGGAAGGAGTAATTACAAGGTTGATGGAAGTTTCAGTCGCGAGAATTTTTCAAATATTTTCATAAATCCTCTGGGAGCCTCCAGGGAGGTTTTTGCAGCAGTGCCTTTTTCTTTTGAAGATGGCCAGAAAAACCCCCTGGAAGATTATTTCCGATCTGAACTTGACTATACATTAAGGCCTTCAGATAAATTGATGAATCTGTATAATTCCCAGTTAATGGTAGGAGATACGATAGCTGGTGATGTTTTCCGGGGCAGGGGCGTCTCTTATGATACTATACCGGGAAGTAATGATGCGTTTTTTATTTCCAAATACTCATTGGATCCAAATGCCGTTCTTTACAGTTCCGATATTATTCTTTACAGGGCTTCAGATGTCCATCTTTTACTTGCAGAAGCGTTGAACCGTAATGGAAACCAGGAACTGGCACTTACATTGTTGAATAACGGAATTGGTCAGCTATCATCAAGACCCACTGATTACAGGACCTGGGGTTCGAACGATGGAGTTCGTGGAAGGGTGTTTTTAAGTCCGGTTAGTATACCAGAAGGTGTTGATGCAACATTATACCTGGAGGATAAAATAATGGATGAACGCCTTCTTGAGCTCTCATTCGAAGGAAAACGTTGGTTTGACCTGATGAGGGTTGCCAGGAGAAGGAATGATCCGTCTTACCTGGCCAACCAGGTGGCATCCAAATACACTGATCCGGCTGTTGCCGACAGGGTAGGACAGGAACTGAGCCTGGAGGATAACTGGTATCTGCCATCTGTGAACTGATCCGGACTATATACATCTGTATTAAAATCTGAAACATATTTGCTAATGCTAGCTTCAGGAAAACAGTAAATTTGCTTAACAAAATACCGGGGAATGGATCTGCGCATGAATATCCGGTATACCAACTAAATCGCATAATATGAAAATTTTTAAAATCTTACCTGTTCTGCTTCTGACATCAGCCTGGATTATGCAAGCCTGCAATAACGAGAGCAATCGCGTACAAAATGGTTTCGGATTAACAGATCCGGAGTCTACTGCTGAAACAAGGGCATTGTACAAGAACCTGAAGGACCTTTGCACGGACAATGTTTTGTTTGGTCATCAGGATGCACTGGCATACGGTGTCGGAAGGCGTGATTTCAAATCTGAGTTTTGTGATGTTTACGATGTCACAGGATCTTATCCGGCGGTATATGGCTGGGACATCGGTCATATTGCCTTTGAGACAAACATCGACAGTATTCCATTTACAAAGATGATCCACCACATTAAAGAGGGATATGCAAGGGGAGGAGTTATTACGATCAGTTGGCATGAAATGCATGGAAAGGAAAATGCACCTGTCTGGAGTGATGACCCTGCTCCACGCAGGATGGTTCCGGGAGGCGATATGCATGAGGAATTCAGGGAACGGCTGAATGATGTAGCTGCATTTTTCAGGGCCTTGAAGGATGAAGATAACAAGCCCATTCCTGTAATCTGGCGACCCTTTCATGAACACAATGGAGACTGGTTCTGGTGGGGCAGGCACAATGCAACCGTGGAGGAATATATTGAATTATGGCAGTATACTTTCCATTACCTAAGGGATACCATGAATATCCATCAGTTGCTATATGCAACTTCGCCCGACCGGAGCCGTATGCAGACAGCAGACGATCCGGAGGAATTCCTATATGCCTATCCTGGCGATGAATATGTGGACATCATAGGTCTCGATAATTATTGGGATATCGGTGGATCGGCCAGGTATAACAAAGAGAGAACACGTGAGGAAGAAGATTCGCTGTTTGTCAGTAGTCTTCGAACCATAGTGAAAATCGCTGATGAGAAGGGGAAAATTGCGGCCCTTACTGAAACCGGAAATAACCTGGTTTCCGAGAGCAACTGGTTCACTGACAGGATATTGAAGCCTCTTAAGAACGACCCGGCAGCACGGAGGATCTCCTATTTCCTGGTATGGAGGAATGCGTGGACCACACATTTCTTTGCACCGCATCCCGGTCACGCGGCCTCACAGGATTTTATCAATTTCAAGAATGATGATTTGATTCTGTTTGAAGATGAACTGCCGGAAATGTATCAGTGAGATCTGAATTGCGAACGTCTACAAAATTAAAATTCATGTTATGAGGAGAATTTATTGTGTATTATATAAGCTGGTAACCAATCGGATCAGGATTTCGGATTATCGCTACATGTCATATTTGCTGGTTGCGCTTGTTTTGGGTGCCACCTTTTCATACAATTTGAACGGACAGGTATTTGCGGATTTTGAATCACCGGAAAAGACACCTGTGGTTTCCAACGGAAATGCTGCAGTAATCGATAATCCCTTTAAAGATGGAATCAATAATAGTGATAAATGTCTTACTTACGAAAAAGCTGCCGGCAACTGGCATTATGTCGATATGCAGTTTGAGGAGCCGGTGTCCTTTGGCACAAGCACCGTCATGACATTCAAAGTATATTCAACAACTGTCGGGAGGGTGTATTATAAGTTTTGGAATGGATCCGAGGTGGTGATAGAAAGCTGGGCGCATGATTACGGAAATATGCCGCCTGCCAATCAATGGGTGGAATTAACCATGGATGTGAGTGGAGGCCAGGGAAAGGAATTTACTAACCTTCAAATTTCTGTCGGCGTCGATAATGAAACTGCTGCAACAGCATATTTGGATGATTTTAAATTTTCGAATCCGCTTGCTGAGGAGGGAATACCGGTGCTGAATTTGTCAATTGCACCTGCTATCATTTATACCAACAGTCCGGTAACTTTTGATGCTTCTGCATCGTTCGACTGGAATGATCTTGCGCTTACCTATGATTGGGATTTTGGTGATGGTACAGTGCTGACCGGCAGCAGTATTGAGGAGCATACTTATACTGAATCCGGTTTTTATACTTCAACGCTCACATTGACGAATACAGATGGAAAATCAGTGTCCAAACGCACCAGCCATTTTGTGTTCAACCAGGATGACCTGTTCAGCAGGCTGGAATTCTGGGAGGGTGAAGCTGAAGCGAATAGTAAGATAGAGGCTGTTTTCCAGGTGAATAAAATTTATGGAAATCCATACAATCCCGATACAGTTGCAATAGATGCAATTATTACCAAACCTGATAACAGCAAAGATACAGTGCCTTGTTTCTATTATATCAGGAGTATGCCGGTCAACGGCAAGTGGGAAAATGATTCCACGTTCCAGTGCTGGATGGTCAGGTTCAACTCGGAACAGGCTGGAGCGCACCAGGTGAAACTTCAGATGGAGGATAAGAGCGGGAAGTTCACTTCAGAGGAGGTTGCCATCCAGGTGGAGCCATCTGGCAACAAGGGCATGGTTTATATGGATCCGGCACACAGGCAGTATTACCGTCATAGCACAGGAGAACCCTATCTTCCCATCGGAGAAAATGTGGCATGGAGCAACAAATCAGACAAGATCGCTGATTACCATGACCATCTTACAACGCTTGGCGAAAACAATGCAAATATGCTGCGTTACTGGACAGTTACTTTTGCATCGCAGTCGCTGGAGGCAAATAACGGTTATTCTTACTACAAAGGAATCGGAAATTACAGTCAAGAGGCAGCCGGGCTGCTCGATTCTGTTTTCAATATTGCGCGTGATCAGGATATCCAGATCATGCTCGCCATCTGGCAGCATGGGATTCTTTCCGAAAATGTAAATCCGAACTGGCACCTGAATCCATATAATACTGCGAACGGAGGCTTCCTGGATAAACCTGCTGATTTTTTCAATGATGCGTATGCCAAATATCTTACGCGTAATCTTCTGCGCTACTACGTTGCCCGCTGGGGCTACTCCACCTATCTGCATTCATGGGAGTTCTTCAATGAGGTGGATCTGACCGGCAATACAAATACCAACCCAAGCTCATGGGTGACGGATGTAGACAATTGGCATGAAGAGATGGGTGAATATCTGAAAGAAGTTGACCCTTACGACCATATCGTAACCACGAGCCTGAGCGGGTGGATGGATCATCCGCTGGCATCAGCACTTGGAGATAATGAATACCTTGACCTGTTCCAGTTCCACTCTTATGATTTTGATGTTGCCGGAGGGATCCTGTCTAAATACGAAAAATTGAAAAGTAAGACAAGTCTGCCCATCATGTGTGGCGAATTTGGAAAAAACGGACTGGCTGAATCAAAGGCAGAGGTACGCAGGGCATTATGGATTGGCTATATGAACAATTTGCCAAATCTGCACTGGTATTGGGATAAGGCGATCGCAGAAGGTTTTTATACAGTTTTTGCACCTGCATCTTCTTTTTTTGAGCCTCTTGACCTTGCAGCACAGGGTAATCCCACACCCGTAAGCATTCCTGTTAAATACCAGGGAGCCAATGTTTTTGCAGAAGGGTTGAAGACCGAAGCCGGAAATTGTTACATCTATGTGTATCATAAGGATTTTGAGCAGGGAATCAGCAATGTTTCTCTGGAGTTGATCGATTTACCTTACGGTTATTACAATATCAGTTGGTTCGATCCATTAACCGGCAATACAACTGAAAGCAAAGAAATAGTACTGGCCAATGACTACATCGTACTTCCTGTGCCTGATTTTTCTGAAGAACATGCCGTGAAGATCGAGTTTGTTTCGGATTACAATCATCCTGTTTCCATTGCAGGGCCAGACCAGGTTCTTGCCACTGGTGCGACGATGCATATCTCCGGTGAGAACAGCAATAATCCCAAGGGACTGCCGATTACCTTCGAGTGGTCAATTGTTTCACAGCCTGATGGAAGTTCATTGTCCCTGAGCGATCCTTCGCTGGAATCGTTTTCACTGGTGGGGGATGTGCCCGGTGATTACCTGTTTTCACTTGTGGTCAGTGATTCTGAAGAATCTTCTCTTGCAGATACACTGATTATCACGATATCTGCTCCCCCGGTAGCAGATGCAGGAGATGACAGGGAGGAATCTGCAGGCAGCAATGTGGTTCTGGACGGTTCCGGTAGTTATGATGCTGAAGGTGAGCCTATCACTTATCGATGGACGATGGAGGAATATCCGGAGGGCAGTCAGACAGATCTAAAGAAGGATACCTACGTTGATCCTGTTTTCAGGGCCGACCTGCCTGGAGAATATGTGGTAAGTCTTGTCGTAAACGACGGTTTACAGGATAGTGAACCGGATACGATCATTATTTCGGTTTCAGGTACCTCGGTGAATAACATGAGAGCCGAAGAAATCTTTCGGGTTTATCCTAATCCAGCCAGTGATTTCCTGATACTTGAGGCTCTGAATAATACAATTGGTGATTTTGAGGTGGCACTCACCGACTTGTCAGGGCGCGATCTCCTGAAACAAACATTCAGTTACAGTGCCGGATATGAAAGAGAGCAATACGTTGTATCACTTCCAGGCAGTATTTCAGATGGAGTCTATTTTTTGCGTGTAAAAACTAATGATCCAATTTTGACGCATCAATTCATCATAGTGATATCAAAAAAATAATTTCAATGAGAAAGATCATTATCCTTGCCCTTCTTCCATTACTGATGTCTTGTAATGAGAAGGATGTAAAGCTGGAACTTCCGGCCATCTTTTCCAACCATATGGTATTACAGCAGGATACTACGGTGTCGGTTTGGGGTTGGGCTGCTCCCGGTTCGAAGGTTTTTGTTGAGGCTTCCTGGGGGGAGAATGGAAAGGTCCGTTGTAGCAAAGAAGGTAAATGGATGATCCTGTTAAAAACAGGAACGGCAGGAGCAGACCCTGCATCACTGTTGGTTCGGGCAGGAAATGATTCGTTGCGGGTTGATGATATTCTTTTTGGTGAGGTTTGGTTGGCCTCCGGACAGTCCAATATGGAAATGCCGGTCAAGGGATGGCTTCCCAATGATCCCATTGACAATTCAGAAACTGAAATTGCCAGCGCTGATTTTCCACAGATCCGTATGTTTACGATTCAGAAGGATCTTAGCTTCACAGAGAGAAAGGATTGTAAGGGATCCTGGGAGATTGCTCATCCTCAGTCAGTGCCTGATTTCTCCGCTACAGCCTATTTTTTTGGAAAAAATCTTCATGAGAGATTGAAGGTGCCGGTTGGACTTATCCATTCAAGTTGGGGAGGAACTCCTGCTGAAAGCTGGACGCATCCCGGGCACCTGGAGTTTGTCGCTGGATACGAAAATATCAATCAATTGCTTTCGAATTCCATAGATTCGTCGAAGGCTTATGAAAACTGGCTTGCCACATTAAAATCTATTGAAATTGACGCTGCAGATGGTGCGTTTTATGCACATATGGAGCTGGATGATAGTGGAATGGAAACCCCAGACCTGGATGATTCTGATTGGCTGATGAT
>JAGYMF010000170.1 GCA_018400695.1 Bacteroidales bacterium
GGCGAATCACCAGGGCGAGGATTTTGTGAACCAGAAGATCATGGATGCCAAGTACCCGGAGTATTTTGATTTTGGAAACCTCAGCAGACAGCCGGAATTCATTGGGTCGCACCCAAAGGTGCTGGAACCGTGGATTGCCCGGTTCAACTGGCAGGATCAGCTACGGTTTACAGGGCCTTCTGCGAGCCAGGTACCCATTGCAATGAAGCATGATAAACCCAGGTACAGGCTGATTTCGTGGGTGGAAAAAAAGCTACTGTCGGGCAGGCGCCTTGGTGAATTCAGAAACTACCACCTGCTGAAAAGATAGTGCGTCCGGTTATTGAATTACGAAATTATGCAAGCAGGAGGAGTGCAGCCGGGGCTTCCACAAACTGACTTTCCTAAAATGTTTATATTCGCAGGTATATGTGGCATAGTTCCAAAAGAAATATTTGTCTGATCCTACTGTATTTGTTTGTTCATATCCTGTCTTCAGGTATGGCAGCAGCTGTGCAGGACAGCGCTGACGGATCAAAGCCGTGGGATCTATCTGCGTGGTACTATCATGGGTACCTGCTGCCTCACCACCAGTTGATGACCTATTTTAATGAAGACAACATCAACGGATTCGAGGTGGTGGCTTCACGTTATTATACCGGGCTGAACCCGGCACGGCCTCTCGAGGCTGGCCTGGGGTATTATTTTTCCAACCTGGGGAACAGGGAAGTTTACGGTCATGTACACGGAATGTATGCTGTTTTGGGTGCAGAAATCTTCAAGGAGAGGTCCCCTGTGTATATTCACCAGTCGGTTTCTGTGGGGTTGAGTTATAATACTGAGCGGTTTGATATTGAGAACAATTATTTCAACCGTGTCATCGGATCACATATCAATGCATTTGTCATCCTTTCCATGAACCTAAGGGCTGACTTTGGACCGGTTTCTTTGTCAGCCGGGCCCTCGATGGTTCATATGTCGAACGGCAATATGCGGCAGCCCAATCTCGGGATTAACCTTGTGAATGGAAGGGTAGGGATGACCTACCGGTTCGGTGATGGCAGCTCGTTGATTGCCAGGGAACTGCAGGTAGATACAGCCTTCAGCAGGCACCGTCTGCAGTTTTTTCTCTCGGGCGGAATCCGGCAGTTATCCAGGAAAATACCAAATTATTACGGGGTTGGTTCGCTGGTGGGTGAGTACTCCCTGAGGTTTACTCAGAACCAGGCCCTGGGTTTCGGGCTTGATCTTGTGTATGACGCTACAGAGGGGAGGGAGACATTCATCACCAGAATTTCTGAAGAGGAGATCCCTCCCTGGCACATGGCCGTGCATCTCTCGTTCGAGAGAATCTATGGAAGGCTCTCCATATTGGTGCAACCGGGGTATAAGATATGGACACCTGATGGGCATAGTTATTTTCAGTTTAACCGGGCAGCGCTGCGTTACAGGTTGGAGGACAACCTGTTGCTGAATTTGAGCATCAAGGCACACGGGTTGAAAGGTGATTTCATCGAGTTTGGTGTGGGGTATGGTTTTGAACGATGAACAATGGTGTTGAAGGAGAAACAGATAGATTAATGAAACAGAATAGCGTGGATGAAAGTGAATAAAGTACTGACCATCTTGATTTCAGGGTTGATAGTGATCCCGCTCTCCTGTGAGAAGGTTCTTTTCATGGAGCAGGGAGAGGTGGTAGTGCGTGAGGAGCAGTTCGATCGGTTTACCCATGTATCTTTCTATAATATTTTCGATGTTGAGCTTCAATCGGGCGATAGGTTTGGTTATCGGCTGGAGGCGTATGAGAAATACATGGAGCGTCTTTTCGCAACACTCGATTCGGGAAACCTGGTATTTCGCGACAGCAATATTGTACAGATCATGGCTGATTATCCGCGTCCGCGGGTTGTTGTAACGTTCCCGGAGCTTGAGGGCACGATGCTCCTGGAGTCGCCTGTACGGCTAACTACCGCAGATACCCTTCGCATACCTGCCTTCAGGCTACAGTCACTGGGAAAGGCGGGAGAATTTGACCTGGTATTGAATGTTGACAGGTTCAATGTCACAACCGGTTCCGATAATACAGGATATTATGTTTTCAGGGGGAAGGCCCGTTCGGCGAGGTATTGGGCCAGGGGAAGCAGCATCATGGATGCTTCCGGGCTTGAGGCGGAGGATGTGTATGTATTTAATAATTCTATTGGCGACTGCCAGGTGTTTGTCAGCCGGCGACTGGAAGCACGATTAAACTCTGCTGGAAATGTGTTTTATACCGGCGGACCCGACGAGGTCGTGGTGACTGAGGAGAGTGATACGGGACGGTTGATTCCCGTAAATTAAATGATGGATATGATTGTTACATTGGCAGGCACCTGTTTGCTTTAGCATGTTATTTTCAGGGGGGCGGTTGTTTTCCTCGGATTCAGCCGGTTTTTTGGCCTGTATTTTGTTTTGTTGATACGTTGTTATGATATTTGACACCTCAAATTATTGGTTATGCTTCGTTTTCGATTGATGTTATCAGGAATGTTGGTTTTCCCGGCGGCTATTGCACAGTTAACGCCGGATTCAGGATCTTTTGTCGGCGATACCGTTATCGCTGATACGGTAAAGATTACTTCGCCCGCTGTTTTTGGGCCTTCAGCCAATGACAGTGCACTTGTGGTGCCTGATACGGCTTTTGTGATTGATACGGTTCCTGATGTGCCTGTGGAGTTTTCTGCTTCATCGGCATCTGCATATATCTCCTCACTGCTGGAGCGAGACATGTTCTGGCGGTCGTCCGGTGATACGATGCGGCTTTCGCTGTCGAGACTGGTGGATCACTTTAGCGAACCTTTCGATAGTGTGGCGGGCCGCCTTTCCAGGTTTGAATTTGATTCTGTCAGCTTAAAGGAAGGTGACCTTGTTCAAAATGACACCCTGCCTTTGCGCTGGCTTAACGATACATCGTTTATTGTTGATACTGTTGCGCTGGAAAAAGACCCGTTGATGCTGAAGGAGATTATAGTGTTGGAGGAGCGGGATACCCTGCAGGTTGTTTTCAGTGACAGCATAAATGATATAGAATTTACGTATGATTCGATTGTTTATGAGGAGGTTACCTATACTGAAACATCGATAGATTCTGCGTATCTTGACTCGCTGGGACTACAGCTTTACCAGATGGTTGGTGAACGGGTAATACCCATGTTTCCTTACCCCGGGAGTCTGAGTGCCTACAGGTTTCTGACAGATTATGAAGGGGTGGTTCGATCGGATACCATGAAAGTGATTTTGGCTGACACAGTTTCTCCTTTTTATATTGTTCCCAGTGAACGGACGCCGGATTCACTTATGACAGCGGTGGAGACATTGCTGGATTACACGAACAAAAGAGATTCTATATTACTGTATTTCAGTGACATGTATGGACAGGCAACTCCTTTTTGGCTGACTACTGGCAGGGATGACTTGTATCGCTACTGGGTGAAGAATGCCAGGAATGATTCTATTACGATATGGATTGGCAATCCATCGAAAAAGAGGGTCACCATGCTGCTTGAGTCTGATGTGGACATCAACCGTTTTGAGAAGGAGGTAGCAGACAATATTCCTATCGTCAGGACGCGTCCTGAGCTGTCGCTGGTTAGCGTTGAACCACTGAAGAAGATTCCCGT
>JAGYMF010000171.1 GCA_018400695.1 Bacteroidales bacterium
TCCATTGTCCTTTTGCTGCTCACCAGCCTGACACTTTCTGCATGCCAGCAAAAAAATGATTTTACACCCCTGTTTAACGGACAAGACCTTTCCGGATGGGAGGTGAAAAACGGGGAAGCTCCCTTCACCGTTGAAGATGAGACTATCGTGGGTCGATGTGTTCCCGGAACTCCAAATACTTTCCTGTGTACAGAACAGTCATACGGCGATTTCATCCTGACTTTCGACGCAAAGTTCGAAAAGGGGAATTCCGGCGTGATGTTCCGTGCCCAAAGCAATCCTGAATACAGGAACGGCCGCGTTCACGGTTATCAGATGGAGCTTGATCCCGGAATAAGAGCCTGGACCGGTGGGATTTACGATGAGGCCCGGAGAGGATGGCTCTATTGTATGGAATACAACCCGGAAGCAAAAAGCGCTTTCAAACCTGGTGAATGGAACTCGTACCGGATCGAAGCCATTGGCAACAACCTCAGAACGTTTGTAAATGGGGTGGAGTCTGCCAACCTCATAGATGACGTGGATGCTGAAGGGTTCATCGGCCTGCAGGTGCACAGCATTGGAAACAATGAAGCACTGGAAGGACAGAAAAATATGTTCAAAAATATTCAGATCTGTACCACCAACCTTGAAGAACACAAGACCCCGGAAAATCCTAATATCACCCAGGTAAGCTACCTGGAAAATAAATTGTCTGCGAGAGAAAAGGCTGAAGGCTGGGAACTCCTGTGGGACGGCGAAACCACGCAGGGATGGAGAGGGGCCAGGCTCGAATCCTTTCCGGAAAAAGGATGGACCATAGCCGACGGTATACTTTCAGTGGAACAATCCGATGGCGGCGAATCAACCAATGGAGGTGACATTGTTACTGTAGATAAATATGAGAATTTCATCCTTGAAACGGATTTTAAAATTACCAAAGGCGCCAAC
Organism: Bacteroidales bacterium; assembly: GCA_018400695.1. Lineage (GTDB taxonomy): Bacteria > Bacteroidota > Bacteroidia > Bacteroidales > M55B112. The sequence goes on from JAGYMF010000171.1 coordinate 931, forward strand.
AGCGGTATCAAGTATTTTGTCGATACCGAACTGAACCAGGGTGCCGGCTCATCCATCGGTTGTGAATACCAGATCCTCGACGACAAACATCATCCCGATGCGAAGATGGGAAAGGACGGCAACAGAACCCTCGCTTCCCTGTATGACCTGATCACTGCCAATGCCAAAAATTTCAATCCTGATCTTCAGATGGAAAAACGTACAAACGGCTACAACTGGAACAGGGCAAAAATAATTGTCAGCGGTGACGAAGTGGAACACTACCTTAATGGCATCCTTGTTGTGAAATACAACAGGAGCGGTCAGCAATGGAAAGACCTGGTGGCCGGCAGCAAATACAAGGTATGGCCAAATTTCGGTGAGGCCCGCACGGGACATATCCTGCTGCAGGACCATGGAGACAACGTAAGTTTTAAGAATATCAAGATAAAAACCTTATAGCCATGCAAACCGACAGAAGGAGATTTATTAAACAGACAGGTGCCACTGCTGCCGGACTGATGGTGGGAGGCATGAGCCTATCAGCAAAGAGTTACAAAAGGATCATGGGTGCCAATGACCGCATCCATGTGGCCATCATCGGATTGGGTCGCAGGCTTGGGGCATACCCAGAAGCAATCGCAAAGAAAAGCAACAATATTGAATTGTCATACCTCTGCGATGTGATGCCCTCACAGCTGGAAAAAGCTGCTGCCCTGTTTGCGGACAAAATCGATTACCAACCAAAGCTGGAAAATGACCTGCGAAAAGTCTTCGAGGACAAAAAGGTAGATGCGATCTTTAACGCCACCCCCGATCATTGGCACACACCGGGTTCCATCATGGCCATCAAAGAGAATAAACATGTATACGTGGAAAAACCCAGCAGTCACAACATGTTCGAAAACGAACTCCTGGTTGAAGTACAAAAGAAATACAACCGGGTGGTGCAGATGGGGAACCAGCAACGCTCATCTTTCCATACCATAAAAATAATGGAAGCAATTCATAACGGCGAAATTGGTGTTCCCTATAAAGCCATTGCCTTCTATACCAACGCACGCGGACGTGTTCCGGTGCAACAACCTGCACCGGTTCCCGGCGGACTGGACTGGGAACTGTTCCAGGGACCGGCACCCAGGAGGGGTTATACGAAGGAAACATGGAACTATAACTGGCACTGGTATGGCTGGGATTATGGAACCGCTGAGGCCGGAAACAACGGAACCCATGAAATGGATGTGGCACGGTGGGCATTGCAGGTGGATTTCCCAAACAGGGTGGATGTGGATGCTGCCAAGGGACAATTCCTGGATGACGGATGGGAAATGTACGATACCATGGAGGCAACCTTCAAATTCGACAACAACAAATCTATTAAATGGTCAGGGATCAGCAGGAATGGCTACGACACCTACAAAGGGGGGCGCGGCACAATCATCTATGGCAGCGAAGGCAGTGTATTTGTCGACCGTGGCAAATACATCATCTATGACCGGAATGGCAAAGTGGTAAAAGAAAGTACATCAGAAACCAATGAAGCCGGAACAGCGCTCGGCGGCGGTGGAAGTACGTCAACCCTGCATGTGGAGAATTTCTTCAACGCTATCCGCGGAAAGGAAACGCTGATGGCACCCATCGCTGATGCTGCAATCAGTATGGCCATGGTACACTATAGCAACGTTGCCTACCGCATTAACAGCGGATTTGACGTCGATCCCAACACCGGTAAGATGAAAAACGATGAAGCGATGAAGCTGTGGAGCAGAAACTATGAACCCGGCTGGGAACCGGTTATATGACAGGTTTCCCCTTCAGCAACTGCTCACACTCCTCCACAAGCTGCTCACGGTCTACCGGCACAACACCCGACCGCTCACATACCTGTCCGCCGGCCAGGTTCGCCAATGCGCCTGCCTGCATGGAATTCATCCCGTGGGCATAACAGAGCGCCAAAAGACTGATCACGGTATCGCCCGCCCCGGAAACATCGGTAACCTGCCTTTTAACGGCAGGTATATGGTGAAATGATTCATCATCAATCACCAAAAGCCCCTTCTCCGACAGGGTGATCATCAGTGTGGTGATCTCCTGCTCCTTCCTGAACCGGAGCCCCGCCGCTGCGAGCTTGTCAATCTCCGTTTTCGTAAAGTCTGATTTCACTCCGCTGACAAACTCCTTCAGATTGGGCTTGAATACGGTGATGCCTTTGAATGCCTTGAAATTCCTGAACTTGGGATCTGCCATAACTGGAATCTTCAGCTTGCCGGCCAGAACAGATACCCTGGAGATAATGGACTTTGTGATTACCCCCTTATCATAATCCTGGAAAATAATGGCGTCAATACCCCCGGTCTTGATCAGGTTCAACACCATATCAATAAAACTGGCCTGGATCCTGCGCGACAAGACACTCTCAATCTCCTCATCAATACGCAGCAGGTGCTTGAACCCGGCGATCACCCTGATCTTCTGCGTGGTCACCCTGTAATCGTCCACTGTAATCCCTACATCCGACAAATTCTGCTCCTCCAGCAGCTCAAGAAACCGGGAACCTTTCTCGTCCCCGCCAATCACCGAACAGAGGATCGGAACCGCTCCCATAGCCTTCACATTCAGTGCCACATTGGCCGCTCCGCCAAGCCTGCTCTCCTCTAAAATATCCGATACGATCGGCACCGGCGCTTCAGGAGAAACCCTGTTCACCTTCCCCCACA
>JAGYMF010000172.1 GCA_018400695.1 Bacteroidales bacterium
CAATTCAATGGTGGACCAGGGGATCATTTAATGAAAGTTGAGAGTTTAGGGAGTTGAGAGTTGAGAGTTGAGAGTTTAGAGTTGAGAGTTTAGAGTTATTCGTCGTCTTTGCCGTCGAAGTAACCTTTGATGATACCGCGTTTTGATTCCCTGATAAAGAGGACGATTTCGTCGCGTTCATTGGAGGCGGGCAGGTTGACATCCACAAAGTCGATGGCATCGGAGATGTTCAGTCCGCGCTGGTAGATGATCCGGTATACCTCCTGGATGGCATAGATGATCTCGTTGCTGAAGTTCCTTCTTCGCAGTCCGATGGAGTTGATCCCTGTAAATGAAAGCGGTTCACGTCCTGCAAGTATAAATGGTGGCACATCTTTGGTAACCTTGCTTCCTCCCTGGATCATCACATGGACACCGATTCTGACGAACTGATGAACCAGGGTGCCGGGGCTGACAATCGCCCAGTTGTCTACCTCTACTTCACCAGCCAGTCCGGCGTAGCTGCCAACGATAACATGGTCTTTCACCTCGCAGTCGTGGGCAACATGCACATAGGACATCAGCAGGCAGTTGTTTCCAACGGAGGTTTTTCCTTTGGCCTTGGTTCCTTTGTTGATGGTTACGAACTCCCGGATGGTGGTATTGTCACCGATCTCGACGGTGGTGTATTCCCCGTCGAATTTCAGGTCCTGCGGATCTGCTGCAATGACCGCTCCCGGGAAGATCTTACAATTTTTTCCGATGCGTGTTCCGGGCATCAGGATGACGTTGGGGCCGATCCATGAGTCTTCACCGATCACGACATCGTCATATACAGTTGAAAAGGGTTCTACGATTACATTCTTGCCTATCGTGGCGCCGGGGTGGATGTTTGCTTCTGGTTTAGTCATTCTGGTCACTGTTTTTGTCTTTGACGATCTGTGCCATCAGTTCGCCTTCGCAGACCAGGTTCTCTCCTACAAAAATCTCGCCAAACATGTGTGCAATTCCCCTTCTTAATGGGGAGAGGAGTTCCATTTTCAGTATGAGGGTATCTCCGGGGACCACTTTGGCTTTGAATTTTACCTTGTCTATTTTAATGAAATAGGTGGCATAGTTTTCCGGATCGGGAACCGTTCCGAGCACCAGCATTCCCCCGGCCTGAGCCAGTGCTTCTATTTGCAGCACTCCTGGCATGACCGGCTCACCAGGAAAATGTCCTACGAAAAATGGCTCATTCATCGATACATTCTTGATACAAACCACCCTTTTATCGTCGAGGTAGATGGCTTTATCGATCAGCAGGAATGGGGGACGATGGGGAAGTTTCTTCATCACCTCATTGATGTCGTATACAGGTTCCTTGTTGGGATCATAGAAGGGGATGTGTTTTTTCATCAGCTCTTTCTTCATGACCTGCCGGAGGAGCTTCGCGAATTCCACGTTGGCCATATGACCAGGGCGTGTTGCGATGATCTTGGCTTTGAACCAGCGGCCAACCAGTGCGAGGTCGCCGATCATATCGAGCATTTTATGCCTTGCCGGTTCGTTGGAGAACCTGAGCTCTACATTGTTAAGGATGCCCTCCTTTACCTCTATCTTTGGTTGGTTGAACAGGGTTGACAGCCTGTCGATATCCTTCTGGGGCATCTCATGGTCGACGATCACGATGGCATTGTCCAGGTCCCCACCCTTGATCAGTCCCAGCTTTGCCAGCTGTTCCAGTTCGTGAAGAAAGACGAAGGTACGGCAGGGAGCGATCTCTGTTTTAAAATTGTCCCAGTGTTCCAGCGTGGCGTACTGGTTTCCCAGAATATCTGAATTATAGTCGATGAGCACATTGATGCTCTGCATTTTATCGGGGTAAGCAATGATGTGTATTCCCCTCTCTTCATCGTAGTATTCAAGCTTCTCCTTGAGCCTGAAATACTTTCTTTCTGCGTGTTGTTCGGTAATTCCTGCTTTTTCGATGGCCTCAACATAGGCTTTTGCGCTGCCATCCAGAATAGGCGTTTCGGGAGCGTCTACTTCAATGACGGCATTATCAAGCTGCATACCCGCCAGGGCGGCCAGTACATGTTCGACGGTTGAGATCCTGACATTGTTTTCTTCAATGGTGGTTCCTCGTGAAGTATCGACAACATTTTCTGCGAAGGGTCTGATCTCCGGTACTCCGGGCAGGTCGGTCCGTCTGAACAGGTAACCGTGATTTTCAGGGGCGGGGTGGATGGCAAGGCTAACCTCCAGTCCTGTGTGCAAACCTTTGCCTTTAAATGAAATGGATTCTCTGAGGGTCCTCTGTTTCTCAGCCATAAATGATTTGGTTTATTCCTGGTATAAAAAAACGCCGCAAGATACAAAATTTAGGTTTACAGTGCTATCCGTCACCAGTTTTAACAGATTTTTGCAGGCTTGCTTCAGTCCCATAGATGCATTGCAGTAGGATGCCGGTTGGCAGTGCCGCAGCTGAATTTTTTATTTGGTGTCGGTATCTCCCTTTTTCTTCAGTGTTTTCACCTCCCTTTCAAGATCGATTAACTGGTTACGGATTTCGGGGAGTTTCCGGAAGATCGCATAGCTTTTGTAGAATGAGGAGAGGTTGAAGGCAGGGCTTCCCATAATTACGGCTCCTTCCTCTTTTACATTGCCCCCGATACCAGCCTGTGCACCAATTTTTACTCCGTTTGCGATCTTGATATGCCCGCCCAGTCCGACCTGACCTCCCATCAGGCAATTTTCACCTATCCTGGTCGATCCGGAGATGCCTGATTGTGCTGCAATAACAGTGTTTTTTCCAATTTCCACATTATGAGCCACCATAATCAGGTTGTCGAGCTTCACCCCTTCACGCAGGATGGTGGAGCCCATTGTGGCCCGGTCGACTGTTGTATTGGCGCCGATCTCTACATTATTCTCCAGGATCACATTGCCGAGTTGGGGAACCTTGTTGTAGTTGTTCTCTTCGTCGGGAGCAAACCCGAACCCATCACCGCCTATGACCACTCCGGCATGCAGGATACATCCATTACCTATGTTGCAGTTGTGGTACACTTTCACCCCGGGGTAGAGCACAGTGCTGCTGCCGATCTTCACATTGTCGCCGATGTAGACCTGTGGATAGATGAGGACATCGTCGCCAATTGAAACACCATCTCCGATCACTGTAAAATCGCCTATATAAAGCCGTTTTCCCAGTTGGGCTGAGTCGCTGACAGCGGCCAGTTTGCTGATGCCGCTTTTTCTGGGTTTGTTTTCTTCATAGAGGTTCAGCAATGCAGCAAAGGCTTCATAGGCATTTTCTACGCGGATGAGGGTTGCGTCGATCTCCTTTTCAGGTTTGAAGTCTTTATTGACGATGATGATGGATGAACGGGTATTGTAGATGTGCTTCTCATATTTCGGATTTGCAAGGAAAGAGAGTGCGCCTGGCCGTCCCTCCTCAATTTTTGCAACATCGTTTATGGCAGCATCAGGATTTCCTTCTATTTTTCCCTGAAGGAATTCTGCGATAACTTGTGCGGTAAAGTTCATGAACAGCAGGTTTTCAGTTTA
>JAGYMF010000173.1 GCA_018400695.1 Bacteroidales bacterium
ATTCAATCATTTATTACGAGCGTTACGTGGTCATTAACCCGGGGGTGAAAGCGACTGACGGAATTAAGCAGCTCGACTTTCTTACGGAGGAAGAATACCTCGATATCGTTGACACACTGCCTAAAGACAATCAGTTCCTCGACGATGAAGATCCGAATAAGTTTTTTGCAAAGATGGGAGCTGAGGCTCTGTACGAGATCTTACGCAGGCTCGATTTGGATGATCTGTCTTATACTTTACGGCATAAAGCGAATACCGAAACATCGCAACAGAGAAAAAATGAAGCGTTGAAGCGATTGCAGGTAGTGGAAGCGTTTCGGGCAAGTAAAAACATGAACCGGCCTGAATGGATGATTGTGAAGGTCGTTCCGGTTATTCCTCCTGATCTGAGGCCATTGGTGCCGCTGGATGGCGGACGCTTCGCCACCTCTGATCTGAATGACCTGTACCGCCGGGTGATCATCCGCAATAACCGGTTAAAACGACTGATTGAGATAAAAGCACCTGAGGTGATCCTGAGGAATGAAAAAAGGATGCTTCAGGAATCAGTGGATTCACTTTTTGATAATTCACGAAAATCAAATGCAGTTAAAACCGAGAACAATCGCGCACTGAAATCACTCTCTGACAGTTTGAAAGGGAAACAGGGCCGGTTTCGCCAGAATCTTCTGGGGAAACGTGTAGATTATTCTGCCCGTTCAGTGATTGTGGTGGGTCCCAAATTAAAAGTGCATGAATGCGGTCTTCCGAAAGACATGGCCGCTGAGATTTATAAACCTTTCGTGATCAGGAAACTGATAGAAAGAGGAATTGTCAAGACCGTCAAATCAGCAAAAAAGATCGTAGACCGGAAAGATCCGGTTGTTTGGGAGATTCTGGAAAACGTATTAAAAGGGCATCCGGTTTTATTAAACCGTGCCCCAACGTTGCACCGTTTGTCTATCCAGGCTTTTCAGCCTGTGCTGATCGAGGGGAAGGCCATTCAGCTGCATCCTCTGGTGTGTACCGGATTTAATGCCGACTTCGACGGTGACCAGATGGCTGTTCACCTTCCGCTGGGGAATGCTGCCATTCTTGAAGCCCAGCTTTTGATGCTTGCTTCGCACAATTTGCTGAATCCTGCCAATGGCGCCCCAATACATGTACCTTCTCAGGATATGGTGCTTGGCTTGTATTACATGACAAAACCACGAAAAGGAGCACCCGGTGAAGGAATGACTTTCTATTCACCGGAGGAAGTGATGATTGCTTACGATGAGAAAGCTGTCGGACTGCATACCGTTATAAAGGTTAAAGTACAGGATGTGGATGAAAAAGGTGAATTTTTCAGGCACATTCTTGAAACAACTGTAGGACGGGTACTTTTTAATGAATACGTTCCTGAAAAAGTAGGTTATATTAACCAGTTGCTTACCAAAAAATCGTTACGCACCATCATTTCGCATGTATACAAAGTATGTGGTAATGCTGAAACCGTAGCCTTCCTGGATGCCATTAAAGATTTGGGATATTACATGGCTTATCGAGGTGGTCTGTCATTTAATATCGACGATGTCATTATTCCCGAAGATAAGGAGCAGATTGTCAATGACGGGTATGAGGAGGTAGAAGAAATTATCAGCAACTATAACATGGGGTTCATAACCAATAACGAACGCTATAACCAGGTGATCGATATCTGGACGCATGCAAACTCGAAGCTTACACATTCGGTTATGAAAACGATCAGCTCCGACAAGCAGGGGTTCAACTCCATTTTTATGATGCTTGACTCCGGAGCGCGTGGTTCCAAGGAACAGATCCGCCAGTTATGCGGGATGAGGGGATTGATGGCCAAACCGCAGAAATCGGGATCTACCGGTTCACAGATTATCGAAAACCCCATTCTGGCTAACTTCAAAGAGGGACTTTCGGTACTGGAATATTTTATTTCCACTCACGGTGCTCGTAAAGGGCTTGCAGACACTGCTCTTAAAACTGCCGATGCAGGCTATCTTACCCGGCGTCTGGTTGATGTATCGCAGGATGTTATTATTTCGGAAGATGATTGCGGTACATTGCGTGGCATTGTGGCTACTGCCATCAAAAACAACGAGGAAGTAGTTGCTTCACTGTATGAAAGGATTATTGGACGGACATCGGTTCACGACATATTCCATCCGCTCAATGGAGAACTGATCGTCAGATCGGGCGAAGAAATAACCGAAGAAATAGCTCAAAAAATCGAGGATTCACCGATTGAAAGCATCGAAATCAGGTCGGTACTTACCTGCGAATCAAAAGCCGGGGTTTGTACCAAATGTTACGGACGTAACCTGGCTACAGGCAATATGGTTCAAAAAGGCGAAGCTGTGGGTGTTATAGCAGCCCAGTCGATTGGAGAACCCGGTACCCAGTTGACACTTCGTACCTTTCACGTGGGGGGTATCGCAGGGAACATTTCTGCACAATCAACGGTGGAAGCCCGTTATGACGGTTATGTTGAGATAGAAGAATTACGTTCTGTTGAATTCAAGGGGGAAGAAGAAAAACCTGTTGATATTGTTGTCAGCCGGTTGGCAGAATTGAAAATAATCGATAAGAATACGAATATCCCGCTGGCTACCCATACCATTCCTTATGGTTCGCGCCTGTATGTGAAGAACGGCGACGAAATCAGAAAAGGAAAACTGATCTGTGAATGGGACCCGTTTAACGGTGTTATTATTACCGAATTTGATGGAAAAGTCGAATTTGAGAACCTGATTGACGGGGTTACCTACCGGGAAGAGTCGGATGAACAAACGGGGTACAGTGAGAAAGTGATCATCGAGACGAGGGATAAGACCAAAAATCCCACACTGAAGATCATGGATAAAGACGGAACGATGATCCGCTCTTACAACCTCCCTGTGGGCGGGCATATTTCGGTATCACAGGGCCAGGAAGTGAAGGCGGGGATGGTTCTGGTGAAAATTCCCAGAGCTGCAGGCAAAGCTGGTGACATCACGGGTGGTCTGCCACGCGTGACTGAGCTTTTCGAAGCCCGTAACCCTTCGAATCCTGCTGTAGTTTCCGAAATCGACGGAGAAGTATCACTGGGTAAGATTAAGCGTGGAAACCGCGAGATCATCATTACATCAAAATCAAACGATGTAAAAAAATACCTGGTTCCTCTTTCGAAACAGATACTTGTTCAGGAAAACGATTACATCCGGGCTGGCACTCCGCTTTCCGACGGTGCCACTACGCCTTCCGATATATTAGCGATCAAAGGACCCACTGCTGTGCAGGAGTATATCCTGAATGAAGTGCAGGATGTTTATCGCATGCAGGGTGTGAAGATCAATGATAAGCATTATGAGGTGATCATTCGCCAGATGATGCGGAAAGTTGAAATTGAAGATCCGGGCGATACACGGTTTCTGGAAAAACAAATCGTTGATAAGAATGAATTTATTTCAGAGAATGATTGGATATGGAATAAAAAGGTGGTTGTCGATCCGGGTAA
>JAGYMF010000174.1 GCA_018400695.1 Bacteroidales bacterium
CTTCAGCGCCTCGGTCTAGATTACGTGGATATTTTCTATTCTCACAGACCTGATCCTGAAACTCCGGTCGCTGAAACTATGAGCACCCTCGATCATATCGTCCGCAGCGGCAAGGCGCTCTATATAGGTCTCTCGAATTACAATGCTGAACAGACAGCAGAGGCGAATGCGATTCTGGGTTCTCTCGGCACCCCCTGCCTGATCCACCAGCCGCGCTATAACATGCTTGACCGCTGGGTTGAAAACGGCTTACTGGACGTTTTTGAGGAGAATGGCATCGGCTGTATTCCCTTCAGTCCGCTTGCCCAGGGGTTGCTGACAGATAAATACATTCATGGTATTCCGGAAAATTCCAGGATGGCCAAAGAACATACCTTCCTTCATTCCAGTATCCGAACCAATGAACTGGTCTCAAAAGTATCCAGGCTGAACGCAATTGCGGCTGAACGCGGACAAACACTGGCACAGATGTCCCTTGCATGGCTGCTGAAGGATCGGAGGATTACCAGCGTGTTGATCGGTGCAAGCAGTACCAGCCAGATCGACAACAGCCTGCAGGCAGTTGAAAAAAATGCTTTTACAACAGATGAACTGGCAAAAATTGACAACATACTTAAAGGCTGACAAACATCCCGGAATTAAAACATAACCGTATGATCAAAACAGATAACGATATCAGATGGGGCATCCTCGGATGCGGCAATATTGCCCATAAATTTGCAGAAGCACTCTCCGGAACAAAGGGTTCCGTCTCCCTTGCTACTGCTGCAAGGGATAAACTCAGGGCAGAAGATTTTGCAAAAAAATGGAGATTTGAACGAGCCTATGGAAGCTACCAGGACCTGGTGAATGATCCGGATGTGGATATCATCTATATTGCCACACCCCATAGCTATCATTTTGCCCATACAAAACTTTGCCTTGAAGCCGGGAAACATGTCCTGTGCGAAAAACCATTTACCATCAATGCGAAGCAACTCAGGATACTCATCGATCTTGCAGCAAGAAAAAACAAGTTCCTAATGGAAGCACTCTGGAGCCGTTTCCTGCCAGGCATGGCTGCTGCAAAAGAGCTGCTGCTGAAGGGCGACATCGGTGATCCCGTCATCCTGGAAGCTGATTTTGGACTGCGGTTTCCGTACCACCCGGAACACAGACTCTTTCATCCCCTGCTCGGCGGTGGTGCATTGCTGGACCTGGGAATCTACCCACTGTTCCTGAGCCTCTACCTGTTTGGAAAACCTGAGACATTAAAGGCTCATTCCATGCTGCATAAAAACAATATAGACCTTGTCACCTCCATGATCAGCTACAACGGAACAGGAGCAGTATGCCATATGAACACCACCGTCCTGGCCAATACACCCATCAAAGCCAGGATCACCGGTACCCGGGGAATGATCGAATTCGATCATTGGTGGTTTACCCCGACAGACATTACGGTGCACATAGATGGAAAAGCGCCCGAGCTTCTAAAATTTCCGCCCATCATCAATGGGTACGAGTATGAGATCATCGAAGCCCAGCAATGTTTGCTGAAGGGTAAAAATGAAAGCGATATCATGCCACTGGATTTCAGCATATTGCTAATGGAGCAGATGGACAGGATACGAAAGCTGACCGGCATTGCCTATCCGGATGTGATTGAAAGCACTAATGATCCTTATGGCTGGAATGAGCTATAACCCTCCGCCTGCATTAAACCCATCTGTTGATCTGCGCCAACCCACATCCATCCTCCAATAGCCCAGGCGCCGAACGTAACCGGTGTAACATGAAGTTCAGAATTACCAAGTTGTACTTTTTTCAAATTATGGCTGTTTTATTCCAAATTATTCCATAGAAGATGGGTTGTCAGCTAAACTGTGATATCTTTCTTCCATTCTCAGGTGAAATGTAATTTTCATAGGTTAGACAGACTTCCCTGGAAAAAGTTGCAGCAACCTGAAGAATCTCCTTCCATGTATCCTGTCCTACATTTTCCAGATTAGAAGTATTGATCTTTCGGCGATAAAGACTGTAAATGATACCGGCATTAAAAGTATCACCGGCCCCAATCGTACTGACCGGCACAATCCGGTCCACCTCCAGGTGCAACTGAAACTGCGGAGTTCTCAGGTCCACTCCGTGTGCATTCGCAGTATAGATAAAATAGTCACAGAACTGCGAAACCTTTTCCCATGCCTGCTCTACATCCGACACGCCATAAATATTATAGATATCCTCATCCGAAGCACGTACAATATCTGATGCTGCAAAATTCATCTCAATGATTGCTTTAAGCTCATCCAGCTCTGACAAGTGAGAAGACCGGAAATTCGGATCATAATAGACCAGGCTGTTACCCTTATGTGCTGCATCCAATAGTTTAGAGATCTGGGGTCGAATAGCAAGATTCAACCCGTAAAATGAACCAAACAGGAAATAGTCATCTGCCGAGAAGACCGGAAATTCCTCATTCAACCGCTGGGTGGGATAGTCCTTGTAAAAATCGTATTCCGCATCCGAAGCTTCATTCAAAAAAGCCAGGGAAAGGGCTGATTTACCATTCTCAAACTTTACCACATACTGAGGATCTACCCCATTCTCTTCCAGAAAAGCAAGGATGTATTTACCAATCCTGTCATTTCCAACCTCGCTGATAAATTTTACGGGTATACCCAACCGCCCAAGGGTGATCACAGCATTGAAAGCAGAACCTCCCGGCCTTGCTGCCTGGGGATGAAAATCTTTAAAAATAATATCGAAGACCGTCTCTCCAACGGCATATACACAGGGTGAAGACATAAGCAGTGATCGTATTTTCTTATGGGGGCAAAATTAAACAATATAGAACAAAGAAGCAGAATCCTTCATATCTTATTTCACAAGACGGGAGATGGCCCGGAATGTATCTGTACCGGAAACACGTGCAAGCTCAAAAAGAATGGATTCAACACTGGTGACAATGGCACCCTCCTGACGCATCCGCAACAACGCTATCTCCTTATCAGCCAGCTTTCTCGAAGAGATGCAATCTCCGACTACCACAGGCTGGTAGCCATCATCAAGCAAATCAAGAACCGTCTGCAAGATGCAAACATGCGCTTCGATACCGCAAAGAATGACATTCTTCTTTGCAGCATTGTTTAATCTCATAATAATATGCGGATCATCGCAACATGAAAAGGCCATCTTCTCCATAGGATTAAATTCGTCGATAACCTCTTGAATTTCAACTACTGTTCCACCCAACCCTTTGCGATACTGCTCCGTAACAAACAACGGCACTTCCAGGATTTTCAGGCCTTCAAGTAAAATACGTACGTTGCTGATTAATTCCTTATAGCCGTGCATATGTGGAAGCAGACGCTCCTGGATATCCACGACGAGTCCGACGCTATGTTCCTTTACTATTCTCATAATAAACCTGTATTTCTTGATTTTTCCCCCAGGTATCCCCCATGATGTCTCTTGGCATAATCACCTGCCCCGAAT
>JAGYMF010000175.1 GCA_018400695.1 Bacteroidales bacterium
AATCATCCAAAATACCAAGGCCGTTCTGAATGAGATCGCTTATGAAGCCAGAGAATACTCCTATCTCTGGGATCTGGGTCATAAGACTGGTGCAAACAGCACTGCAAAAATGAACTACGCTGCCTGGGTAAACGTGCAGCTGGAAATCACAAAAAAAAGGAATGGTAAAGAGAAGGTTAAAAAACAATACCAGATGCTCGATTGCAACTTTCCTGAATATGAACCCCGGTTAAGGGAGGGTGATTATGACATGCTCAGAAGCGGCAGACCAAACGACAGGCTTGACTTCCTTGGCACACTCGATTATGAACCGCTTGCCATGCTGGCAAAAAGAAAATTTGAAAAAGAGCTTACCCAGGAAGATAAAAACAGGTTAAACGACAGATCCCTGTACCTGGACAGGGTAAATATTGTATACGATGTTTTTGATAAAAACTACACCCCCTATCTTTTCATTATTCGTGAACCAAAAAAAATCACAGTTTATAAATTCCTGAACCCAGCCACCACGGAAATCGTTGGAAGATATTTCATGTTTCTGCTTGAAGCATTGCACTTTAAAACAGTTCTCTCTATGAATGGAATGGACGACCTGGAGGTGATCAATCCGGCATATCACCAGATTATGTATGCTTTTGATTCAGGATTAAAAACGACCAGTCAGGATATCAAAAACCTCTACAGAGGATTTGTTCTGGAAGCACTGCCACGTATTGCAGAATACGAAATCCAGCATAAACTTGAAGCGGCTGACTTCTCAAAGATCACAAATATCGGTGTTGAACCATCGTACGAAGGTTACCAATTCTACGAGACCAATCCTGAATAAACGTCTGCGCGTCAACCATAAAACGCCTTAATTCTAACGCTCGTTTTTACACAAGCCGCCTATAATGCGTGTGCAAAACCTACTTACGCAATATACGCGACAAAGCAAATAAGATAACGGAGAACAACAGGTTCAGCAAAATCGCTACCCCGAGGATCACAGTAAAACCGGAGGCCAGCCTGCCCATATAGGTTGCGATACCTGTGGATGATTCAACAAGCCAAAGAATGGCAAAGTGCATGATAAACAGAAAGAGCATCAGGAATCCAAATCCTTTGTATGCTCCCTGCAAATCTGCTTTGCTCAGGGTAATGTTGCTCCCGATCGCAAAAACAAGGTATAGGAAGATAAATGATTTCAAAAAGGAGCCGGAGGTGAATATCTCCCTGATTAAATTCCAGCCACCGGCAAGAATAATTCCGGCCTGACCAGCACTTTTCTGTTCAGCTTCCACCGGTTCACCAACCGCAACATTAAATAGCAATGCTGCAAGGACATATAATACCAGTGATCCAAAAATAACAGGACCAATCCCTATGAAGAAATTCCCGACATTCTGATACAGACTCTTACGGTTATAGGTGTGGTTGACATACCCTAAAGTGCCACTCTGACTGTCTGAATGAAATAGCTTCATTTCCGTAATTTTATGCCGAAACAGAAGCGCAAATACTGCATGTCCCAGCTCATGCACCGGCACACCAATTCTCGCGACAAAAATGTGGTAAAGCTTCCTGCCCATGATGCGGTATCCCAACCGCTCATTATAAGAAGAAATAAAATTTTGCAGGAATGCCAGGATCAGGGGGATCCCAAAGGCGAGAATAAATGTAAGAATGGTGGCATAAACCGATTGTAAAATGTAATCCAGAAAGGCCATCGGAGTTAAATTTTAGGTTACTATTGGTTTTTTATCCTGATTCTCTGTCCGGGCTTAATCCTGTGCCCGTTAGAAAGATTGTTCCATCTTGCAATGTCGGTATCTGTCACTCCCGGGTACTTCTGTGCAATGTCCCAGAGCGTATCGCCCGATCTGACCGTATAATAAAAAAACCCTCTGTCAGCTTCGCCGGATCCACTCCCACCTTCAGCAATACCACCACCGGTAACCCCGGCAACACCATCCCCACCGGCAACACCATCCGCTCCCATCGCCCCCGCCGTACCTGCAGGTAGAGCAGCACCTCTTCCGGTAGCGGCCGACTGTCCGGTTGCAGCCAATTGTCCGTCGGCATCCCCCGCTACTGCCCGCCCGGCAAACCGCTGCTTCTCCGCAAAGGTCATATCGTTCAGCCGCTTATACCGTTCAGCACTCCCCTTCGGCTTGTAGATCAATAGCTTCTGACCGCCACGAATGAGGTTCCGCGAAATATTGTTCCAGTAACGAAGGTCCGCCACCCGTACATCATACCAGTCGGCGATAAACCCCAGGTTGTCGCCCGAACGCACCGTATAGTAAAGCTTATCATACTTGTCGGCCGGCAGGTCGACCTGGTACCGCGCATTCACACTGCTGGGTGAGGTAACCATCGACTCCCTGCTGAAATATACGGAATCCTTATACGCCAGGATGGAATCCTGCATATCGATGTACGGCCCGATTCCGGAAAGGGGAAGCGCCAGGTGGTACTGCTGCTGTGATGTGGCCGGGATGATGTCGTACCGGTACTGCGGATTGAGATCACGCAGCTGCGCTACCGGAATCCCCAGCACCTCCGACACCTGCATCAGGTGCAGCTTCTCACGAACCATTACCGTATCGATATGCAACGCGATATCTACCTCCTTCGCTGAAAGGTAGTGCTCCCGGTGGTAATTCATGGTATACGCCGCGGCAATAAACGCCGGCACATACCCGCGGGTCTCCCGTGGCAGGTAATAATAGATCTCCCAGAAATTGCGCTTCCCGCCCGAACGTCGAATCGCCTTGTTCACATTCCCGGGACCGCAGTTATACGCCGCCAGTGCCAGGGTCCAGTCACCATAGATGCCATACAGCGCCTTCAGGAATTTCGCCGCCGCATGTGTCGCCGCAACAGGATCCCGCCGCTCGTCCACCAGTGAATTGATGGTGAGCCCGTACATCTTCGCCGTCCCATACATGAACTGCCAGGTACCCACCGCCCCGGCACGCGATACCGCACGGGGATTCAGGGCTGACTCAATAATCGCCAGGTATTTCAACTCATACGGAACACCATGCAGGTCAAAAATCTCCTCGAACATGGGGAAATAATAGGCCGACACCGCCAGCATATACCGCACCTGGTCACGGCGCTGCTTCGTATATACATTGATGTAGTTCTTTACCAGCCTGTTATAGGAGAGATCGATCACCGACGGAATATTCGACAACCGCTCAATATAGACCGAATCAGGAAAATCAGGCACCAGCGAATCATTCACCCCGAAGGCAGCATCATCAACCATCGCCTCGAGCGCCTGGTTGATGTAGTAAATATTCAGCAGACTGTCGATATTCGGCTCCAGCTGCAAATCATACACCGCATCGCTCAACCCCTCAACTCTCACCTCCTCACCTCCCTCCTCCTCAACTCCCTCCTCCTCAACTCTCATCTCCTCAACTCTCAACTCCTCAAATCCCTCC
>JAGYMF010000176.1 GCA_018400695.1 Bacteroidales bacterium
AAGAATGAACAATTTCCATTCTGAAGTGTAATGTAATTGTATTTAGAATGAATATAAATAAGATTTGTTCGGAGGATGGTAACAAGGTTATGTGGATGACAGAAAAGCGGACAACTGGGTTTAGAGTGAATAATTAAACAATGATTTACTAATTTGAATAAAACAATGATGAGAAAATTATTTTTATTTACGGTGATTGCAGCGTTGGTAATGTCCTGTAACCCGAAGAATGCTGAAGAGGCAAAAACCGGAGATGCGAAAAAGGCTGGTGAAGCGACCGGAACTTCTTTGTCGGTAAATACAGAGAACAGCACCATGTATTGGCGTGGTGTGAAGGTCGGTGGTGAGCATACAGGTACCGTTGGGATCAGTGGTGGAAGTGTGATGGTGGATGATGGCAAGCTGACCGGCGGTACCATTACCATTGACCTGAATTCTATTGTGAACGATGACCTTCAGGGCGAGTGGAATGAGAAGCTGGTGGGGCATTTGAAGTCGGAGGATTTCTTCCACACGGCTGAGTATCCCGAGGCTGTTTTCGAGATTGTATCGGCAAAGGCTGTTTCGGCGGCTGCTCCTGAGGGTGGTGTGGCAACGACGCATGAGATTACCGGGAACCTTACCATGCGTGGGGTGACCAAGAGCATTGCTTTTCCGGCTGCGGTTTCGGTGAGTGGTGACAAGGTAACGGCGAAGACCAATGAGTTTTCGATCGACAGGACCCTTTGGGGTGTGAATTTCAAGTCGCGGACGGTATTTGCTGAGTTCAAGGATGACTATATTGATGATAAGATCAATTTGAAGTTTGATGTTGTTTTTGAGTGAGGGGGGGGATTAACGGAAATACCTTTCGGGACGAAGCTGAACCTGCTGACGCAGCTTAGGCTTCTTACCCGGAAGGTATTTCCGTTATTTCAAATCCACACTTAGTAGTAGTTGTTGGGAATAGTCGAGCTGTCCTTTTGACAGGTGGAGGGAGAAACAGACATCCAGCCTGAGTTTTTGACTGTTTTTTGAAAGCAGGTGGAGGTCGAGTCGGCCATACTCTTTCAGCTTGTAAAACGGATCCCCATAAAAGAATGTATGTCCCTCGCCGCGGTAATACAGGCCTGAAATACCGAATATTTTGTGGCGTACATCGAACTGTGCCTGGAATCCGGCAGGATATTGAAAGCCGGGATCGACGCCACGTATTCGGTCAATCGACAGGATCCCCCCGGCTTTAAAAACAAGGCTGTCTAAGGGCGTATAACCTGACGCGTTCAGCCCCAGCATCAGGGAAGCGCCCCCGTTATCTCTCAGGTGAAATCCAGGTTCCGGGACTGCTTTTCCGGCGAGGTGGTTCATCAGGAGATAATTTTCGATAAAGACCGGGTTGAAATCGATTTTCCCTGAGGTGCTGAACATGAACCGTTCGTAGCGGGTATCGGTCTGCCTGCTCATCCAGTCGATAAACAGATGCTGTGAGATCCTGTTTTTGGTGATTCCCAGGTAGACGCCCTGGATATTTGGCCTGTAGTAGTGCAGTGTGTCTGAAAGGAAAGCCAGCGGATAGTTCAGTTTTTCCTTCCTGGGGAAAGCGCCGATAGCGAACAGCAGCGTACCATCGTCGTACTGGTAATACATGGTAAGGTCGGGCAACTGCAAAGCATCTGCCCCAAACTCCTTCAGTTGGTTCATTCCGCCCCGGATCCGGTGGTACGCATCGAAGTCAGCCCCTATCTCCCCCCAGGCACGCGCGCCAAAGATGGTTTGCGGGTTTCCGATACTGAAATACTCACGGTTATCCAGGAAACCATCATAGCCAGCATTCCAGCTGAAAGTCTGCCCGTTAAGCTCTCCGTTGAAAACTATCAAAAAGAATATAAATATTTTTCCGAAATTGCGCATCTGTTTAAATATTTTGCAACCAAAACAAATTTAGCAGACTTATTTGAAAGCCGATGCGAAAGATACTGATATTTACATTTATATGGTTTTTGATCAACCTGCTTCAGTCCCACCTGACAGAGATTACCGGGGATGAAGCCTATTACTGGGTTTTTTCAAAATTCCTGGCCTGGGGATATAATGCGCATCCACCCATGGTGGCACTGATGATAAAGCTGGGTACGTTTTTCGGTAATTCTGAGGTCTTTGTTCGTCTGTTTGGCAGTCTGCTTGGAGCCGGGACCGTTTTTATCGTGCTTTACATGATCAGGGACCGCACCAGGGATATGAATATGGCGATGTTGCTGCTGTTGTCGATACCCCTGTTGCATTTACACGGTGCCGGTTGGTTGGCAACACCGGATACTCCGGTGGTCTTTTTCACCGCATTGTTCTTTTTTCTATACCGGAAATTCCTGGAGAACGACTCTTTACGCATCACTGCATTGCTGGCGATGACCATCGCCCTTATGTTTTACAGTAAATATCATGGGTTCCTCATTGTGGGCTTCACGGTGTTGTCGAATTTGCAGTTATTTCGTCGGCGGAGTTTCTGGCTGGTATTTGTTATTGCAGCGCTGCTCTATTTTCCGCACATACTCTACCAGGTCCGGCATGATTTTGACACGTTCTACAGTCAGCTTTTCGTTCGAAGCACCTTTTTTAAACCAGCGCACGTGTTTAATTACCTTGGGGTGCAGATCCTGCAGCTCGGTCCTTTCACAGGGTTTGTAATCCTGGTATTGGGTCTCAGGAAGAAGGCGGAGAGCAGTTTTGACCGGGCCTTGAAGTTCAGTTTCGCAGGATTCTTTGTATTCTTCCTGTTGTCCTGTATCCGCGGACATGTTGAGGCGCACTGGACTGCTGCAGCATACGTTCCCCTGTTACTCTTTGCGCTTCCTGAAGCTACAGCACTGGAAAAGTACCGTAAATATCTGAAGCCACTGGCCTATGTGTCGGTTGTTCTTTTGCTGTTCATCCGTGTTGCCCTGGTCATCAGGCTGGATGTGCTCCCGGAGAAGACGAATGACCGCTTTCACAGCCAGGAGGAGGTGATGCTTAAGCTTGAAAAGATTGCTGATGGTGAACCGATTGTATTTACGAATTCGTACAGGGATGCATCGCTTTACTGGTATTTTACCGGGAACCCATCCTTCTCTTATGATAATTACTCTTACCAGCGGACGCAGTATGATGTCTGGAATTCCGAATCGGATTTTCAGGGTGAGCGGGTATTGTATGTGAGGAAGACCAGTTTCCCTGGCTGCGATACGCTGAAGCATTATGCGCGGAGGTACATCTATCACTTCACGGACCAATTCTGCTCTTACAACAGGGTAGACCTGGAGCCATTGAATCTGAAGGATGAATATGTTGCCGGGGAGAAGGTTGAAATCACCCTCACGTTTCAGAACACGAGTGCAGACACGATCTGTTTCGGCTGCAACTGCTCCCACGCGCCACTGATAAAGTACGCCTTCTATTTTGAAGATCCTGCGGTACAGCG
>JAGYMF010000177.1 GCA_018400695.1 Bacteroidales bacterium
TGATGAACCCGATCAGGTCCAGTGACAGGTCCAGCTCCCTGGCGACGGAGGACTCGTTTATGATGTCGACCTGCCACATCATGGCGTCATCATCGGGCACCATCTTTACGGTGGAGAAGAGTTTCCAGCCGTCTGTTTCGCCTTTGCGGATGGCCTGGTGGGGGAGCCAGCGGAACATGCTCACCTTCGGGGCTTCGCCGTTGATGCGCAGCACGCCGGTGTGGTATCCGCCGGAAAAGGGTGCTGAGACGAACCAGCTCACGGAGGTGAGGTCGCGGTTGGTGAGTGCCTGTCCCCTGAAGTTCCTGATACTGGGTTCCATGTCGGCAGTATCGGCCGCTACCCAGATGCCACCGACCTCATCGAGGGCGGGGATGGCACTGTCCGGTTCCTGTTGTTCATTACAAGCAATAAGCAGGGAGAACATCGTAACGAAAAGAATACCCGTTTTTCTCATCAGTCTGTCTTTTTCTAATGTGTAAGCAATCAATTTTTATAACCGTTTTTATAACCGTGATCCCTTTTTTCAGTTTGCGGCAACGTGTTGCCTGTCATTTGAGCGATATCTATACTAATATATATGTGAACAGATCTATGCATTTGTTCTTATGAAGGCCTTGACAGTGGCACAAGGGTTGTCCGGGTTCTGTTCCGCCGGCCGGATGGTATATTCCCCGACTGCAGCCGGGACGATGAATGTTTCGGCATAGTGGACGGTGAATGGGGCGAAGGCATTCGACGGGCTCTCTACGAACACTTCGTTGCCTTCGACGAGTGTAAGTACGTTCACCCCACCGTGTGTGTTGTGTTCCACCTTCTTCGTAAACCAGTGCCGCCGTGTTTCGATAAATTCCCGCTCATGCAGTCCTGTGCGCTCCTCCGTCCAGCCATCGCCTTCAGCCAGTTTCACGATCTGGTTAACCAGGTTTTTGCTGGTCCAGCTGGTGGTGCGGTCCCATTGAATGTTGGCGATTCCGTGGTTGAGGTTGATGGGCCGGGGTTTGCCGTCGAGGTTGACCCTTCCCCAGTCGTAGAGTTTGAAGGTGAAGATGTAGGGTGTGGCGCTTATTTCCAGTACCATGCCGTTTCTGCCGGAGCAGTGGATGGTTCCTGCGGGGATCAGGAAGTGGTCATGTTTTTTGGCCGGGAAATTTTCCACGTATTTTTCAGGGTGGAAGGTGTTGCCCGTTGCTTCTGCAATTTTCAGCTCACGGATCATCTGTTCGCGGTCGATCCCCTCTTTGAGTCCCAGGTAGACGGATCCGTCGCTTTCGGCATCCATCATGTAATAGCTTTCATCCTGGGTATAGTGCATGCCGAAGTTTTCCTGGATGTATTCGGTGAGTGGGTGTACCTGCAGGCTCAGGTTGCCGCCAGCCATGGTATCGAGGAAATCGAACCGGATGGGGAATTCGTCCCCGAAGCGGGCGTGGACGGCATCGCCGAGGAGCTCACGGGCCTGGAAGAAGACCAGGTTGATAGAGGGGATTTCGAACATCGTTTCCCCGAATCCGAGGAGCATGCTGTTCTCCTCCGGGATGCAGTTGAAGCACCATGCGAAGTTCTCCGGTTCCTTGTCCAGCTCAAATTTTTCGCGCATCCACTGGCCGCCCCAGGGTCCGGGATCGAAAAGCGGCACCACGCTGAAGGGTTGCGCGGCGGCCTGTTTCAGTCCTTCGCGAACCGCATCGCCAGAGGCCAGTTTGGGGTTTTTGGGGTCATTGCTGTCGAGCACGTAATCCCAGCTGTGCATGGTCTGTTTTTTGATCCGGTCACAGATCCGCCAGTCGACGAAGAAGCCGCGTTTATACTTGGGTTCGATATGCTCTTCGAGGTTATGGATACCGAGGTTGCTGACCTTGTTTGCGCGCATGCGGAGCTGGATCTCCCAGCGTGCCATGTCGGCGTAAATGAATATGGAAGGTTGTTCGCAGACCAGGGAGGCGCCATAGCCGAAGATGAGGGTTACCGGGGCATTGGAGGTTTCGGTCTCCTGCCGTGCTTTCTGTAATTTTTCCGGGTCCACCAGGTCGGCCATTTTCAGCCTGCTCAGGTAACCGAAGATCCGGTCGTCCGTTACATCCCGCTTTGTGATTTCGCGGATACGGTCTTCACAGTACAGGACATCTGAAGTGTCGATCACCATGTCGGGCGAAAGCATCTCTTTGAATACAGAGAGGGTCTCCTCGTACAGGATGCCCTGGTAGGTTTCGATGACAACGGTTTTTTGTTGGCTGGTATTCCTTTGTAATGCCTTGTTTAGTTCATTTTTGATTTGCTCCCAACCTGTTGTACAGGCGTCTTCCATACCCTTTACAGGTACGAATGGATATTTGTTATAGCTTGTCTTCAGTTGCATGTTAATCTTCTCCGGGTTAGTATTGATCGTTTTGTGTAAGATTATCGTTCAGGTCTCTTTCCCTCTGTGGGATTGGAAATACGGCGTTATGTGGTTGAGGATTGGCCTTTTCTCCTTTGGCGGCTTTGACCCTATCTACGAGTCGGCCGGTGCGCACCAGGTCGAACCAGCGTTGTCCTTCATTCACGGTTTCCAGGCGTTTCTCCTTCCATACGGCTTCACGGAATTCCTCGTAGGTTAGCCCGGAAAGTTCTGGCAATACCGTATCGTCCCCGTTCCGGGCGCGGATGCGGATTCTGTTAACTGCTTCGTATGCTTCGGCTGTTGGTCCCTGGTTCAGTTCGTTCAGTGCCTCGGCGTACATCAGCAGCACTTCGGCATAGCGCATTACAGGAAAGTTGGCGCCTGACTGTCCGGTTTCATCGGCATCATAGGTGTCCTGATCCCAGTATTTCCAGATATGGGGATCGAAGGTTTCTGTTCCGAAGAATGTATATTCTGAAAAGAAGGTAGATTCATAGCGGTGATCACCCGGTTCAAAGCTGTCGAGCAGGTCATCAGTAGGCAGGATAATCCCCACGCCTGCCGGGAAGGCAAAGATGGAGGGCAGGCCGCTGATCACGATCCGGGTGTTCTCCGGCTGGACAGCAGAATAGAATTGCACTTCGAAAACAGATTCCATCTTGTTTTCATTCGCCTCCTTGAAGTTGTCGGCGAAGTTTGGCCATAGCCCGTAAACACCCTGTTCTGCGAGGTCAATCACATCTTCTGCTTTCTCAGCTGCCAGGCTCCACTCCTCCATGGTGAGATAGACCTTGGCAAGCATGCCCAGGGCGGCTCCTTTGGTGGCCCTGCCAAGGTTTGAACCTGAATAAGTTTCAGGAAGTGCCGCGGTAGCAGCGTCCAGGTCGGAAATAATCTGCTCGTAAACCTTGTCTGCCGGGTCCCGCGGAACCAGGTATGCATCAATATCGGATTCCGGAGTCAGGACCAGCGGCACATCACCATATAGTCGTACCAGGTTAAAGTAACTGAGTGC
>JAGYMF010000178.1 GCA_018400695.1 Bacteroidales bacterium
ATACTGACAAAATAACCTGTATAGTGTCTGTCCATAAAGTCCGATAACTGCGTTACTGCAAAAATCTTAATTCCTCGAATACATTAGTATACTGCGTCTTAAGATTTTTGCGTGCCTTGTTCTCGAACTTCATGAACCAGCCACGCCGACTCTATTGACGGACTCTATTTAAAGAGATAATTATATTAAAATGAGGCTCAGAACACTACTTATTTTCCTGTTTGTTTATGTGCTGAACGGATGCATTACCGGACAGGAGTCCAGTGTAAAGGCAGCAGACAGCAGCCTTAATACGTATGCAGAACCAATCAATAATCCAATGAAATACAATAAACTCACAGATTTCGAGCGGTATGTGATCCGTGACAAAGGAACCGAAAGGGCCTGGAGTGGTACCTATGTGGATCATAAACAAAAGGGTACCTATATCTGCAGACAATGCAACGCTCCGCTCTACAGGTCTGACGATAAATTTGACAGCCATTGCGGATGGCCAAGCTTTGATGATGAGATCAGCGGCGCGGTTACAAGAACGACTGATGCGGATGGCATGAGGACAGAGATTACCTGTGCAAACTGCGGTGGTCATCTTGGACATGTATTTACCGGTGAACGGTATACAAAAAAGAATACGCGACACTGTGTGAATTCAGTGTCGATGAGATTCATTGCTGATGAGGAACCAGGAGATTGAATTTAAATTGATGCCGTCGGTTATACTGTTCCAAAGATTATTTTGGGAACGTGCAGATAATTCCCAACTTTACGGGAAGAACCTGATTGAATATGGACAGTATGACAAAAAAATACCGGGATGCACTGATCGCCATGCGGCAACACCTTCATCAGCATCCTGAAATTGCCCACCATGAGGAGAAAACAGCAGCCTATATCCGGGATTTCCTGAAGCCATTCGAGCCAGACAGACTTTTATATGGCATAGGCGGGCACGGAATCGCTGCAATTTTCAGAGGAAAAAATGAAGGTCCTGCAGTACTGATCAGGTGTGAGCTCGATGCGCTGCCAATCAGGGAGGAAAACCATCTTTCGTATAGCTCTTCAATTGAAGGGAATGCACACCTTTGTGGGCATGACGGACATATGGCCATGGTGGCCGGACTGGCACCGCTGCTGTCTGTCTCGCCTCCCGATAATGGATCTGTGATCCTGCTCTTTCAGCCGGCAGAGGAGACCGGAGAAGGTGCTGCAATGGTGCTTGATGATGAACAGTTTGCAACCATGGAGCCAGACTATGTATTTGCACTGCACAACCTGCCGGGATATGAAGAGGGCTCCATTATTACCCGGAAAGGGATTTTTGCTTCTGCATCCAAGGGACTCATTATCACGCTGGAGGGGGCATCATCTCACGCTGCACATCCGGAAGGAGGCAATAATCCTGCTACAGCAGCAGCACTGATACTTCAGTCGGTACAGAGCATTCCCCAGCGGTCTGTTGCCATGCACGAAGCAGCCCTTGTGACTCCCATTCATATCAGGGTAGGACATCCTGCATTCGGCACTTCGCCGGGGGAAGGGGTGGTAATGTTCACCATCAGGGCACATTCCAATGAGGTGCTTGAGCAGATGGAAAAGGAGATCCTGCAGCAGGTATCGAATATCGCCAGGGCCCACCGGCTGTCTCACCATTATGAGTGGACCGAGCCATTTGAAGCGGTTGTGAACGATGAAGCGTGTGTGGATATGATCAGGCAGAGTGCCAAGGCACTCGGGCTGGAGGTCATCTCAAAAGATATTCCCTTTTCCTGGTCTGAGGATTTCGGTGTCTTCACCAACCGGTTCAGGGGAGCACTTTTTGGCATCGGAGCTGGTAAGGAGCTGCCACAACTGCACAATGGCAGGTATGATTTCCCTGATGATATTCTCGAAAAAGGGACGATGATGTTCTACAGGATTATTGATACACTGCTGAATAACGACAGCTGATATCTCCACCAATTAAAACTTCAGCAATGCTGCATACCTCTTATATTGAACTGAGTGAGCAAGCCTTTAAGAATAACATTAAATATATGCGTGAGCACCTCACGAATGGTGCACGTTATTCTATGGTGATCAAGGGCAACGCATACGGACATGGTATTGAGACCATGATCCCGCTGGCTGAGAAATATGGCGTAGATCATTTTTCGGTATTTTCTGTTTCGGAAGCCATGCGGGCAAAAACAGTGGTCAGCCCCCAATGTGACATCATGATCATGGGGTGGATTGATAAACCGGAAATCGAATGGGCCATTCTGAACGATGTTTCTTTTTATGTTTTTACCTTCGACCGGCTGACTGCAGCATGTAAAACAGCACGGCGGTTAAAAAAGAAAGCCCGTATACACCTGGAGTTGGAGACTGGGATGCACCGCACCGGATTTTCTGAAAATGAGTTGGAAAGGTTGATAAGGCATATCAGAAGGTACCGGAATAACCTTGAAATTGAAGGGATCTGTACCCATTATGCCGGCGCCGAATCCATTAACAATTATAACCGCATTCGCCAGCAGATAAAGGTATTCAATGTAACAGCACGTCGGTTGTCAGGTGAAGGTATTCTCCCAAGATACAGGCATACAGCCTGTTCTGCAGCAGTGCTTCGCTATCCGGAAACCATCATGGACCTTGTTCGCGTGGGTATCGCTAACTATGGTTTCTGGCCCAGTGATGAACTGCGAATGAACCACTTTATTGACAGTGAAAAGAAAGGGGTGCCTCCCATGGATCCGCTCGACAGGGTCCTGTCATGGAAAAGCACGGTAATGAGCGTAAATTTCGTTGGCGCCGGTGAATATATCAGCTATGGAACAACCTACCTCACTAACAGGGATACTACCATTGCCACTGTTCCTGTGGGATATGGCTATGGATACACACGTACACTTAGCAATATGGGGCACGTATTGCTGCACGGAAAGCGCGTCAGGGTCGTGGGATCTGTGAATATGAACATGCTGGTTATCGATGTCTCTGATGTTAAAAAACCGAAGATAGGCGATGAGGTAGTGCTGATCGGTTCCCAGGGAGACCTGAAAATATCTGTGAGCTCGTTCGGAGATATGACAAATAGCCTGAATTATGAACTTCTCACAAGGCTTCCCAGCCACATCCCACGTGAAGTGGTTGATTGATATCTTTTATTTACTATATTATTTTGCGATAACATAGTTTAAAAATCAAAAAATAATCTACATTTAGCGAACAAAAAAATTAAGAGTGTTCACACATTCAACTAATTGTAATGCAAAGAAATACAACCTTTATTTAAATGAAACCCTCATCATTGGATATATGAGCTAAAGGTTCAGCGGAGCAATGATAAAAGAACATGTATATTTGGTACGAAGTACAGAGCATCATGATGAGGGT
>JAGYMF010000179.1 GCA_018400695.1 Bacteroidales bacterium
CTGGTTGAAGCCCTCCCATCCGGGGATCACGCAAGTAATCCCCTCCATCACATACAATGCATATACTGTTCCACCAGTTTTCTGATCTCCTCTGTATTCTTATATAACCGTTCACTCAGGTCATGGTCATCGAATGACCGCAACCTGGAAATAAAATGATCAATGGTACCTTCAGGAAACACGTCCCGTTGGTGGTAAAAACCAGCATCCTTTTCCAGGCACTCAGCCGATTCGTGGCAGGACCGGGGAAGCGCCTTCAGCCTATTCAATACCGCTTCCTGCTCCGGCTTAAATATATTTACGTTAACGTACAGTTCCTTCGCCTGCTGCAACGAGCCTTCAGCCAATAACCCCTCCCTGGCAGCCATGATGATCCCGGCCATCAGGTGATAAATATCTGCTGAGCCATCTGGGACCCTGAACTCCACAGTTTGCTTGCCTGGAATATAGGGAACTTCTCCGCGCTCCTGCGGATTGGCATCCTTGATCATATGCGTCTTTTCCACCCAGCCCAGGGGCACACGGACAAGCACAGAACGGTTGCTGTCTCCCCAGCATACCATGGTAGGTGCTTCCTGGTGCGGAACAAGCCGCAGGTAGGAGGTCGGTATGGTATTGCCAAAGGCGGTGAGTGACTGTGCCCTGTCCAGGATTCCGGCGATCATTCTTTTTGCCGTATCGGTTAATCCATTATCACCGACCATGCAATTGGCCCCATCCTTTTCCAGCAGCATATGGATGTGCAGGCCACTTCCCGCCTTGCCAACGGTGATCTTAGGCGCGAAACTGATCGTTACCCCGTATTTCTTTCCGAGCATTCTCAGGATCCACTTCGCAATGATCAGCTGCTCAACAGCCTCCTCAGCATCAACAGGATTGAACTCAATCTCATGCTGTTCATACATATGTGTCTCAGTGGAGAAATTCCCGACTTCCGAATGACCGTATTTCACTTTTCCGCCGCAACGGGCTATGAGCTGTAATGCTTCAAGCCTGATGTCCTCCCAGTTGGCGAAAGGCGCCGAAGCATGGTACCCCTTTTGGTCCTGTGCCGGGTACAGGTCCTCCTTCTCGCTGATGATGTAGTATTCAAGCTCGCCCATGGCCTTGAAAACATACCCCGTATCCTCCGTAAAAACCCGGCAGGCTTTCTTGAGTATATACTCGGGAGCACTTTCCAGCGGTTGTCCGTCCCTGGTATAAAAAGAGCAGAGAATCTCCAGGGCCGGCTCGCTGGTAAATGGATTCACAAATGCCGTACGGTATCGCGGAATAACGTAAAGATCACTCGACTCGGCATCGATGTATGAGAACAGACTTGAACCATCCACACGCTCACCCGTTGAAAGGATGGACTCCAGGTAATCCTTGCTTGTGATCACAAAGTTGAGGGTTTTCAATTTGCCATCCTCCCCTACATACCTGAAATTCACCATCTGGATGTTGTGGTCGTCGATATACTTTATAATGTCATATTTCGTGAATTCACCGGCAGGTTTCTGCAGGTGCCTGACCATCTCATTGGGGTTCATCAACACTTCGAGGTCGCGCATGTCATTGATCTTTAAAGGGTACAGATACACAAAAATGCCCGGTTAACCGGTGATTTCTCAACCGGACTACCGGGACACTAAATTATGTAATCTGGATTACACGTGGCTCAAAATTGGCATATTCTGCAACATTGAAATCCACATTTTCTCAGAAGACATTCTGCGTTAAACTGAAGCGTATCAATGGAGGTAATAACCAGCCCTAAGGGTTCTGCCGCGAAGCGGTAACCTGGTTAAACCAGCCTGGCGTCCAGCCTGATTTCAGCTGAAGATACCAAACGGGATATTGGACACTTCTCTTTTGCGGCAGCAGCAAGTTCATTGAATTTATCCTCCGACAGCCCCTCACAGGATACCCTGCAGTTCAGTTCAATAGTAGTAATAACCGGACCTGTTTCATCTTTCCCTAAATGTACAGCAGCATCCGTTGTAACACTTTCCGGATTCAATCCTTCACCACTGATCAGGGCCGACAGGAACATAGAATAACAACCAGCATGGGCTGCTCCGACAAGCTCCTCGGGATTGGTCCCTTTACCGTTTTCAAACCTGGACGCAAACGTGAAAGGACCTGAATAATTGCTAAAATTCATCGTTCCTGAACCATCTTTCAGGGTTCCTTTCCAAAGTGCAGATGCAGTTCTTTTTGACATAGCTTTAATATTTTCGTTAACAATCAATTGTATAACAGCACCTGGCACCTAATGTTCAACAAAGTATACCGATAAAAGAAAAGAATAGATCTCTATCCAATAGGCCAAAAAAGAATACTGACATGGTGCTATAGACAGCAATGCAACTACACAATTCAGAAAAAAGAAATTATATTTGCATCAGAAAAAAGCCTCTTTAGCTCAGTTGGTAGAGCAGCTCATTCGTAATGAGCAGGTCGCGGGTTCAAGTCCCGTGAGAGGCTCTTTTTTCATTTCCCTGCCACCTCGATCAAAGCCTGGTTCATATTAAAGTTGTGAAATAATTTCCTTTCTGTTACTTTTAGGTGTTGCACCTGCACAAAACCTTCTCATGATAAGAAGATGTTTAGATGGTCAACGCCTAAAAGAGTTCTGCCTGATGTTTGGATACGGATCCTTGAATAAAATTTGCCTGCCGCCTTTCTTTCTGCTGCTCATGTTACAGCTAAATGGACAGGCAGATTATAATTGGTGGAACAGCAAGCATAGCTGGGATGGAACGACACACTGGACGCAATACATGATCCTCTCCCCGGATTATTTAGGTCCTAATGCAATACCCGTTCCACAAATGCACACCGGGAAGATTCCGGGCAGTCACGCTTTCGAATTCGGAACGGAAGGACATTTCAGCCGGGGCGATCAGACGGCAAACTTATACCTGGACTATAATTTTCCGCTATTTACAAAAAGGGCAGCAATAAACATATCCTACCGGCCACTGGAGATCTATCGCACAGACACAGTTACCCGGGATGAACGTCGATCAAGGGAAGTTAATCCTTCAGGAACCAGCCTGGGAGATTTTTACTTCAGTACCTATGTACAAATGCTGCAGGGCCATGCAATACTGCCCGACATTATGCTTTCCGCCAATATAAAGACAGCTTCCGGAACCAACCTCGATGGCGCCAGGCACACTGATACTCCTGGTTACTGGTTCGACGTAACGGCCGGAAAAGCGTTCAGCCTACAATACCCGGTCATTCAACACCTTCGAATTTTTGGAAAAGCGGGATTCTATGTCTACCAAACATTTGAAATTAACCATTACCAGAATGATGCATTCCTCTATGGCGGCGGGTTGGAAATGGGCATGAAAAGGATACTGATCCAGC
>JAGYMF010000018.1 GCA_018400695.1 Bacteroidales bacterium
ATATGGATCAGGAAAGTTCATGGAGCAAGTGCGGGTAATATAACCACGCAATCCATTTATGAATCTGTCCTGCTGTCCATTTTGTCCTGGGGAGCTGCTGCCCTTATATCTGAAGTCGGACTAAGGTATTTTGAAAACCTGGTTGGAATCGCAATTTCTCCTGTCTATTTTCACACCTGTGTCGCCATTGGCCTGGTCGCATCCATCCTTATCATTGGTTTAGCTGCCGGATTTTATCCTGCTGTGCAAGCTGGTTCCCATGTATTGGCAGGATCAAAAACAAAAAAAAGAGCGGCTATTTTGTTTCAACGCAATATGAGGCAAACCTTTGTGGGCAGCCAGTTTATTTTATCCATCGCATTGATCATCACTGGTCTCGTGATATTCAGGCAGGCAGCGTTCATGAAAAACTTTCATTCCGGATATGAAAGCCAAAACATCGTGGAATTTAAACTTCCCGCAAAAAGCGATACGGTGTTTAGTGCCACCAGGGACTGGCTTAACGGACTTCCGGACATTGAAAGATTCAGCTTTGCAAACAGATCTCCCGTTAACCTAACGGTACTCAACACACAGCAAAACTATACGTGGGAAGGATTGGGACCGGATGAGCATATGTCTGTATTCCAGATTTTTGTTGATGAGGATTACCTCAATGTTTTTAATATTCCAATCATCAAAGGAAGATCCTTCTCGCCCCTGGATGAAAACATGAACCGCATTGTGATCAATGAACAACTGGCAACAATGATAGGTCAGGGTGATCCGGTAGGGAAAATCATCAGAAGAGGCGAAAATAAATATGAAATCATTGGAGTAGTAAAAAATTTCAATTTCCAGCATCTATCAAACGAAATCAGGCCCTTACTTTTACTCTGCAATCGATCTCAAAGACGCTTATTTGTAAATTTACATTCCAATTCTGAAAACACATTTGAAACGATCCGGGAAAAACTATCAGTCATGTATGACCAACCTGTTCATGAAAGCTTTATCAGCGAAAAACGTGAAATGCTTTACATTGGTGAAAACCAAATACTGACTGCCATCCTGTTTTTTACGATCATGTGTATTGTCCTCTCCAGCCTGGGGCTTGTTGGATTGGTCAGTCACAGTGCTACAGAAAAAACCAGGGAAATTGCTGTCAGGAAAGTTTTTGGAGCAGATTCCAGGAGCATCATGATATCCCAGAATCAATACATTTTTAAGATGTTCCTGCCAGGTATGGCAATCGGTTGTGCACTGGCATGGTTCATAGTAAAAAAATGGCTGGAAAATTATGCCTACAAAAATGAGATTGAGCTATGGATATTTATTTTGGGGCCAGCACTGATCCTGCTGCTGGCTTTGCTATCGGTTAGTTTTCAAACCTGGAAAGCCAGCAGGCAGGCCCCTGTCATTTCACTGAAATATCAATAATTTACGAATGTAAGCAGGGTCTACCTGATTTCGGAGCAGGGTGCTGCACATCGTCACTATTATATTAAACCCGGCGACACACTGAATAAAAAAATAGAGATCATTGCAGAGATACCAACGAAACTAGGCAATGTGATGGTGAAAAGGGTAAGCCATGAAATGAATGTCACGAATTCAAACCTGGAAGATAATCAAACAATGATCGTAAATTAATAATTATTCCAGGTCCTTATAATATCTGCCAGAAAATTTGCCAGTCAAACGGAATACAGGTGTAGTATATAGGAAAAACAACTGTACATGATTTTTGTAATGTAGTGTAATAAAACATAATGAAGTCATGAGGAAAATTCCGTAAAGTCCCTGGCAGTCAAGAGGTCACCGGTTCGACTCCGGTATGCTCCACGAAAAGCAGAGTGAGCGTGAAGAGCGGAAGCGAAGCACGAACATTTTATCACAAGCGCTACGGTGAACGCAGCCCACCAGGCAGTTCACAAAAAAGGGCCACATTCATCAAGACCTTGCAGATTTGCAGGGTCTTTTTTATTTGAAACCCGGTTAATAATACACAGATCAAATTCTCTTAAATAATGATCTTTCAAAAGATCAAATAAATAATAATTATGGACTTTATAAAAGTCATATTTTGTATATTTGTCATGATTACAATCATTTTAAATGGAAAAACTAATTAGTGATTCAATTAATAGCATCAATTTGGTAGATACTTCTTTTGTGAGGGATTTTACCAGGAAGATTGATTGGAAAGACAGGATGATAGGTATTAAGGGCGCCAGAGGGGTTGGAAAGACAACGCTATTATTGCAATATATTAAACAAAATCTACCTGTATCGAAAACACTGTATGTAAGTCTGGATAATATTTATTTCTCTGGCAACTTACTTGTTCATCTGGCAGATGAGTTTGTAAAAAGAGGAGGTACTTATTTGGTCCTGGATGAAGTGCATCGATATCCTAACTGGTCAATTGAACTAAAGAATATTTATGATACCCACAAAGATTTAAAGCTGATCTTTACCGGTTCTTCCATTCTCCAGATTGATCATAAGAAAGCAGATTTAAGCAGAAGGGCAGTCTTTTATGAAATGCCTGGTTTTTCCTTTCGGGAGTATGTTAATATCAAATCGGATAGTTCATTTGAAGCAGTCACACTCAATACCTTGTTATCAAATCATCTTGAAATAAGTATGGATGTAGGGAGGCATACTAAACCAATAAAACATTATCACGATTATCTCAGAACAGGCTATTACCCTTTCTTTCTTGAGAACGAGGCAAGCTATCACAAAAAGATCGAAGAAATCATCAATGTTGTGATGGAAATTGATATTCCTCAGTCTTTTGATATTTCACTGCACAGTATTGAAAAAATAAAAAAGCTCCTCTATATCATTTCCAGCTCGACGCCTTTTAAACCCAATATTGTAAAGTTAAGTGAGAGGATCGGAGCGACACGAAATACGGTAAAAAATTTCTTGTACTATTTAGAAAGAGCTAAGATTATTCATCTTTTACATTCTGATTCAAAAGGAATTAGCAGTCTGCAAAAACCTGAAAAAATTTATCTGCATCACCCAAATCTCATGTTTACATTTGCAGCTGAGAGTAGTAATGTTGGAACATTGAGAGAAACATTTTTTTATAACCAGTTGAGTTATTCAGAGCATTTGACTTCATCAAAGAAGGCTGATTTTATTGTAAATGATAGATATACATTTGAAATTGGAGGAAAGAACAAGGATAGGTCTCAAATTGAAGGACTAACAGATGCTTTTCTGGCTTTAGATAATATTGAACATGGTCATCTTAATAAAATCCCCCTCTGGTTGTTCGGGTTTCTGTATTAAAATCTATAAATCATCAGGCGACCAGCTTTCCTCCCCGGACCGTTGCGCCCAGAACAATCCCGGCACTGATTACCACGAAATTCTTGATAATATACTGCCCTTCGAGGGTCAATGAGTAGGGGAAAATGTGAAATATCTCCTCTGGAAAAATAAAAATTGGTGTGAGCGTCCCGGCCATCTGCAGGTACATGAGAAGCAGGATCTCACGCATGAATCTCTTTGTTAAAAGCCCCAATCCGATCGCTACCTCCCAGATAGCCAGTCCGTATAAAATGGTCTGCTCCCCAAACAGTCCGAATGTAAGTACTTCAATGGTGCGGGTAGCGAGCGACTCTGCCGGACTTGCTCCCGGAAAAAATTTTAATACCCCAAACCAGATAAATATAACCGATATGCTTATTCGAAGCAGAAACAATCCATACCTTGCCATCCACTCAGTAACATTCTGGTCGATCCTGTTGAATTTACTTCCTCTGAGATTCATCATCTTTAAACCTTTAAGGTACCAATTCCTCCATCCGACCTGGATATGACGTAACATGTATGTCCCTGCTGCACCAAAGAATTGATTAACACTTTTCCTATGGTGAAGTTTCCTCCAATAATCAAATAATTCATTGTTGATAAAATTAATTTCTGACCATATAACACTAAAGAATAAGTTCTGTTTAATATAAAAAAGAAATTGGCTCATTTGCGGTAGTTGTTGATCCAATAGACAGAGAAGCTGAGTTGTTTTACGAAAGGTATGACTTTATAAAACTACCAGACAGCGAAAAAACGTTTATTGCAATCAAAACACTTAAGGAACTCTTCGACAAATAAAAAACGCAACAAAGAGCCCGTACCTGTGATTGTAAAGACGGACGCATTGGTTCTGTAACCGATGAATGACGGTACATACGAGCTATCAAAACTCAAATATCCGTTAATAATTGCCAGAAAAATTGCCAACCAAACGGAAAACAGAGCGAGCGTGAAGAGCAAGAGCGCGTCACAATCATTCTGCTTTTTTCTATAAAACTGTTCCTCACACACTTTACTTTCCAGGTTTTGTTAAATTTTGGAAGATTTACACAGAAATAGTACTTTAATACCGCCATGTCAAAGCCAATTGCCATATTGTTTCTCTTCTTTACACTCGCTGCATTTACCAGGGAAAGATTTGTAGGATTACCCAACATCAGGAATTTTTCCAAATCTGAATATACAGCCGGAACCCAAAACTGGGCAATCAGCCAGGATCAGCGCGGAACAATCTATTTTGCGAATAATGACGGACTGCTCAGTTTCAATGGCGTGGAATGGAATCTTTCCAGGATCTCATCAAGTGCCCCCCTTCGTTCACTGCTTATCGACAGCCAGAATACAATTTATGTTGGATTGATCAATGATTTCGGAATCATCAGGAGGACAGAGAACAGGCCTGAATCCTATCAAAGCCTGAAGCATTTATTGCCTGAAGCATACAGGGAATTTGATGATATCTGGAATATATATGAAGTGGACGGGGGGATTGTTTTTCAATGTTTTCAATACATGTTCTTTTACAAAGATGACAAAATTAAAGTTATCGAACCGCAGAAACGCTTTCACTTCAGCTTCCATACTGGCGACAGGCTTATTGTTCAAGAGCCCGGGATTGGATTATACGAACTTGTTGGGGGTGAATTGAAAGCCCTGTCCTGGTACAATAATGAACTCCACTTGGAAATATGCCATATTCTGCAGCCTGCACCCAACACTTTGCTTATTGGTACAACATCCAATGGTATGTACCTGCTTAAAGACGGCAACCTAAGCAGATGGAACACCCCCGTGAACGAATACCTCATCAAAAACAAGTTGTTCAGTTTTACTGATCTGCCGGGAGGTTTGCTGGCTTTTGGAACGATTCTCAATGGACTTATAATCGCTGATGCTGAAGGCAACATTCTGAATAGCATAAACGATAAATCAGGACTGGGAAACAATACAATATTGAGTTTACATGTCGACAGAAGCAAGAATCTATGGCTGGGACTGGACAATGGCATTGCTTACCTGGAAATAAATTCTCCGCTTGAGTATATCGGTACAAAGAGAATCGGCACCGGATATTGTTGCAGGCTATTTAAAGGCAATCTATACCTGGGCACCAACCAGGGCCTTTACGTAAGGCCTTTGAATATTGACACGCCGGAAGATGATTTTACATTGATAAAGCATACAGCCGGCCAGGTATGGACACTCGAAGAAATTGGCGGACAGCTGTTGTGCGGCCATGCAAAGGGATCCTTTCTTATAGATGGCGATGTGGCAAAAAGGATCTCCGGCAAAGAAGGGGTCTGGAAATACCTGCTTCTGAAGGATCATCCCGAGCTCCTGCTGGCCGGATATTATGAAGGTTTGATACTTTTCAGAAAAGTGAACAATGTATGGCAGTTTGACAAAAAGATAGAGGGATTTGATAAATCCAGTCGCTATCTTTTTCAAGGCCAGGATGGGTATGTCTGGGTCGGGCACAGCGGCAAAGGAGTTTACAGGATACGGCTGAATGCCGGCATGGACAGGGCGGAAGAAGTTTTGCACTATTCAGTGGAACAGGGCCTGCCAGCCAATACAGGAAATATCCTCTTCAACTATAATGGGGATATCTACGTATCAACCACCAATGGCATCTATACATACGAACCACACAGTGATTTTTTTGTGCCTTCATCAACGCTGAATAAAATATTCGGATCCTCCGGCAAGGTTAAGTATGTTGCAACTGCTGAAAATGGCTATCATTGGTATATTGCCGATCTGGAATCAGGTTACGTACGCAAAAATGAAGACATGTCCCACACCCTGGTCACAATTCCTTTCAGAAAGCTCAGTGATAAATATGTAAATGAATTTGAATTTATTTATCCCTGTAACAATGAGCACATCATCGTTGGAACAGAGCAGGGGTTTGCAAAGTACAATCCCCTTATCCCGAAATCGTATGATGAAACATTCTATGCATATATTACACGTGTTGAATTAGGGTATCTCGATTCTATATTGTACTTCTATGCAAACAACATCAGCAAACAGTTTGAATTTCCTTTCGAAAACAATTCTTTCAGGTTCCATTTTTCTTCTCCCTTCTATGAGAATGAAAGTCCTCTGCTTTTCAGCTTTTTCCTTGAAGGATACTCAGATTCCTGGTCCGACTGGTCGTCGGATCATTACAAGGATTTTAACACCCTGCACGAAGGAAACTATATCTTGAAACTGAAAGCAAAGAATATCTACGGCGCGGTAAGTGAAACAACCAGTTTTCAATTTGAGATATTACCCCCCTGGTGGAGATCAAGCCTGGCATATGTTATTTACCTGCTGATCATCTCCGCCCTGGCAGTGCTTGTAACCTGGTACATTCTTTATCGGTTTAAAAGATCAGCAAGTGAACGGGAAGCAATATTTCAAAAGGAAATACAGGAGCAGGAAGCCAGACATCAGCAGGAAGCCCTGCTTGCAGAGAAAAAAATCCTGGATCTTAAAAATGAGAAATTACGCGCAGAGATGGTGTTCAGGAATAAAGAACTGGCAAATCAAACCATGTCTGTTATTGAGAAAAACAAGTTTTTGAAAAGGGTAAACGACGACCTTCAGAATATACAGGATTTTATTGCTAACAATACGGCAAGGAACAAGATCCTTGGACTCAAGAAACAGATAAGTAAAGAAATCGACATACAACATCAAAATAAGATCTTCGAAACCTACTTTGATGAAGCGAATGAGGAATTATTTAAGAAGCTCAAAGAGAAGTTTCCTGAGCTCACTACCTATGACCTGAGACTGTGCGCTTTTATCAGAATGAATATATCTACCAAAGAGATAGCCTCTATACTGAACATATCATACCGGGGAGCAGAGGTTAGCCGTTATCGTCTTCGTAAAAAAATGCAACTTCCGCGGGAAGTCAACCTTTCTTCATTTTTAGCCGGTTTTTAAGAATCGTTTCCTGTTGTATTCCTTTTTACCCATATTTTTTCCCGCTTGTTTTTTTAATGTATTACCCTTCGGTAAACACTACTTTTCAGCCCGCCGCTGTAGAGTTTTTGTAGCGACAGATAACCAGGGGTGTAGTGTTTTAGCAGTGCCAAAAAGTTGGGAACTTTATTCTATATGGTTGACATTTATATAATTCTTCTGATAATTAAGATTAATAACTACTAATTCAAACTTTATGAAACCAATTTCCTGCCTTTTGTTTTTTACCCTGCTTTCTTTTGGCGCTACAGCCCAGGATATAGCAAAACAGGGTAGATCTGCAATGAATGATCCTGGCTCTTCTGCCCCCGAAGTACAGGTCATCTATGACGAAAACGGGGTGAAACTGACTGTCGATGGAGAGGATTTTATGGTCAACGGAATGAACTGGGACTATTTCCCCATTGGCACAAATTTCTCTTACAGTCTCTGGAACCAACCGGATGAATTCATTCAGGCTGCGTTGGACGCAGAAATGTCCTTGCTACGGAATATGGGAGTAAATGCCATACGCGTTTATACAGGTATCCAGCCGAAATGGATCACCTATATATACGAAAACTTCGGTATATACACCATGCTGAACCATTCATTCGGCCGCTACGGGCTTACCCTTGGCAGCGAATGGGTGGCAAACACAGAGTATGCTGACCCCAGGGTGAAGGAATTGTTGGTGAAAGAAGTGCGTGAAATGGTGGAGGAGTTCAGGGGCACCCCCGGTCTTCTTCTCTACCTGCTCGGAAATGAAAATAATTATGGACTGTTCTGGGAAGGAGCCGAGACGGAAGATATCCCGATCGAAGACAGGAAATCCACTGAGCGGGCACAGTCAATGTATAAATTATTCAATGAAGCAACGGTTGAGATGAAGAACATCGATTCATCTGTTCCTGTAGCCATCTGTAATGGTGATTTGCTGTTTTTGGATATCATTGCCAAAGAATGCAAGGATGTGGATATTTTTGGAGTGAACATGTACCGCGGAGTCTCTTTTGGTGATGCTTTCGAACGGGTCAGAATGGAGTATGGAAAACCCATCTTGTTCACAGAATTTGGTGCTGATGCTTTTAATGCAATCGAAAATGAAGAAGATCAATATTCGCAGGCATACTACTTTCTGGGCAACTGGAAAGAGATCTATGAAAATGCTGCCGGACTCGGTAAAGCAGGGAACAGTTTAGGAGGATTCACCTTCCAGTTCAGCGATGGCTGGTGGAAATATGGCCAGACAAAAAACCTGGATGTTCACGACAACAACGCATCCTGGTCGAATGGAGGCTATCAGAGTGACTATGCGGATGGTGAGAATAACATGAATGAAGAGTGGTTTGGTATCTGTGCCAAAGGCCCTACCAACCTGAAGGGCCATTACCAACTCTTTCCCCGCGCAGCCTATTATGCCTTGAAAGATGCACACCAGATCAACCCTTATGATAAGAATGTAACCCCCGAAACCATTGCAGATCATTTTTCGGGGATCGAATTGATGGATGCCGTTATCCAGGCACGTGGAGACAAGGCTGCCCTGGTGAGTGAGAAAGTACAAAAAGTCCATATAAGTGGTATGCGCGCCGAGCTTTCCACATATACTACCGGGGGAAAAAGAATTGAAACTCCCCAGGATCCTGTTCCGGGTGCAATTGCATATCCCGACGAACTTGGATTTGATCACATGGAATCCTATTACATCGATGTTGAAGCAAAACCCTCGGAGAGTGTTCGGGGTAAAGTATCTGTTAACGTTCTCGATAACATTGCTGAAAACCCCATTGATGAGATCTTTTATGAGAACAGGGGACGCACCCGGGAAATTCCCTCTGATGACGGTAACCTGAAGATCTCCTCGCTCAACAGGGTACAGATTTACAGGGCAGAATTCTCCTGGAAAAGCAAAATATTTAATATGACCACATTCTACCGGACGGGTCATTATCATTGGGGCTATGAAGGTGATTTCTTCGGACTGTATCCTGAAGCCAATTATGGTCCCAATATAGATATCTATAACGGAGCGGCTCCATTTGGCATGGAACTGGAAGGCAAAAAATACCTCAACGGGCTGAAAGTAGCATTCGGACCGGAGCTCTGGTGGGGAGCAAATCCTGCAATCCTCGCTAAATACAGCAAAAATATTGCCGGCTACGCGATCACTGGTATATACCATGAAGACCTGGATGAACAGGCTCCTGCGGTCAGTTCATTTGCCATACCGTCGCCCCCGACAAGAAGAGTAACATTGCATGTGCAAAAATATTTTGGTGCCCTCGGGGTGGAAATGGGTGGAATATGGGCAGGACAACCCCGCATCGGGGAAACGTTCCAACTCGTGAACGAAGAGGATGATTCATATACCGTTTATGAGGATGAAATTAATATGAAAGACACCTGGGGTGGAAAAATGAAAGTCACCTATACAGCGGGTCCGGTAAGATGGTATGCACAGGGTGCTGCCATGGGACTTGTTGCAGGTGGAGGTGCAGATTATACAAGAACATACACAGGATGGAAACTAAAAGACAGTGGAAGTGGAAACCAGTATAACTTCTTAACCGGTTTTGCATATACGCTCGGCAGTTTTCAATTTGCCCCCAATTTCCTGTGGCAAAAGCCACTTATTGGTCCTATGCCATCCGATCTCCCGGCACCGGGAAGAGCAAGGAATATCCTGGACGATCCCTTTGCTGTAAGACTGAACAGAGAAACTGTTGCGGGAGAATTCCTGTTTACCTTCGATCCGACACCCGGCACCTGGATGTACGAATGGGACAACGACCTGGTTGAAGATGCGCCCATTGCAGTGAGTGCCGGCTTCGTATATCGCCACCACCCTACAACCCAGGATGCAGCCATTGGAATTCTGGCAAATGGCCGGACAACCTTTGCCTTTCCGGGTGCCCCTCCGGCCAGGGATCTCTGGGAAGTATACACACGCATCGTCTCCAAGCTGAATCCGGAATTTGGATTCATAGCAAACCTGTATGGAGGAGATGCAGAAGCAAATGGAAGTGATGCCCGGCTGATCAGGCGATTTGGAGGCGATCTCAGGATGGTTTATAAAAACACCAAACTTACTTCAATGGCAAAAGTGAACGACTGGGGACCCTACGATTATCATCGGGATTTTAACCTCACCTATCCTCTGCAGGTGATGATCGACCTTTCCACCTCTGTGTCGAAACCACAATGGTTTAATTTACCGGAAACCAGGCTGGGACTTCGGTTTACGCAGCGTACACTTAACGAATACTCGCCGCGCTATTGTCCAATGCGAAGTATTGATATCAATGGCGACTATGCATGTGATCCAACAATACCGGGCCAACCCAATGGCGTAGAATGGGAGATCAGAACTTATTTACATTTTAACATTGGCATGTAGCCAGATAAAAGTGAAGAAAATGAAAAAGATACAACATATACATCCGGTTATTGCCCTTCTTATGACGGCCTTGCTGGTCTTTACAGTAAGCTGCGAAAGGGATTTTGACGAACTGGAACCTGCCGGGTTTCCAACGACTCCAGAAGTATTTATTGATGGTTTCAGCGCAGGGTTGGCCTATGCTGCTTTTGGCGGTTCAAACGTAACCGCTTTTGCTGTTGACGAAGAAGTGAAATATGCAGGAACATCCTCAATGAGATTTGCTGTACCCGATGCAGGTGACCCGGAGGGAGCATATGCAGGAGGAGTATACTACACCGCTGAAGGAAGAGATCTTTCCGGTTATGATGCACTTACCTTCTGGGCAAAGGCTTCCAAATCGGCCACGATCGACCTGGTCGGATTCGGAAATGATCTCAAAGATTCAAAATACCTTGCTTATCTGCAGGGTTTGAAGATAAATACCAACTGGAAGAAATACATTATTCCGATTCCAGAGGCATCCCGCCTGACAGAAGAGAAAGGAATGTTCTATTATTCGGAAGGACCGGAAGATGGGCTGGGGTATACCTTCTGGATTGATGAGCTCAAATTTGAAAAACTTGGGACCCTTGCTCATAAGCGTCCCATAATATTTAACGGAGAAGATGCCGTTGAATCGACAGTAAATGGTATCCGGATTCCCCTGACCGGGACAAGCTTCATTTTCAATATGCCCAATGGTATCGACCAGACCGTTTACACCTCTTCAGCATATTTCAATTTTACCTCATCAAATGCCACTGTCGCAACCATCGACAGCACAGGCATGGTATCGGTTCTGTCCGAGGGAACCTCTGTGATTACTGCTAAGTCAGGCGATGTGGATGCAGGAGGCTCGCTGACCATTAATTCTGCCGGTGATTTTACACATGCTCCTGAACCCACAATTCCGGCAGAAAGGGTGATCTCCATTTTTAGTGATGCATACAGCAATGTACCTGTAGACTTCTACAATGGATACTGGGAACCTTACCAGACCACACTTTCGGCGGATTTTAAAGTAAATGATGATAATGTACTGAATTATACCAACTTTAACTTTGTTGGCATTCAGTTTACCTCCCCGCCCATTGATGCATCCAACACAGACACCCTGCATATGGATGTGTGGATTCCGAATGCAGTGACTGCGGCAGATAAACTATCAGTAACAATAGTGGATATGGGAGCAGATGGTGCGCTGGATGGCAATGACCCCTCAATCTCTTATGAAATACCCGGTCCACTGACCTCCCAAACCTGGATCAGTGTGGATATCAGTATTTCCGCATTATCGAGCAAAAGCAGGCTGGCTCAGATTATTCTTGAGAACCTCAGCACCTCCCTGTCCGGTTTTTACCTGGACAATATATACCTGTATGGCTCTGCCGGAGGAACAACCGAAGGACCATCAGAAGCTGCACCAGCACCCCCTGCAAGGGAAGCCGGAGATGTGGTCTCCATCTACAGTGATATATATACGAACCTCGAAGGGACCGATTATCCCGACTGGGGACAGGTAACGGTCCTTTCAGGCACAACCGTTGCAGATGACAATACCCTGAAACTCGCTAATTTAGATTACCAGGGAATTCAATTGGCAGCAAGCCAGGATATCACAGGCATGGAATACCTGCACCTTGATTTCTGGACAGAAAACTCTTCCAGCCTCAATGTCTACCTGATCAGTTCCGGTCCCGTAGAAAAAGCCTATGCGCTAACGGTACCAACATCAGGATGGTCGGGTGTTGACATACCCTTGTCAGATTTTTCACCAGTAGACCTCGCTGATCTTATCCAGCTTAAATTTGATGGAAATGGTGATATTTATCTTGATAATATCTATTTCTATACTGCTGGCGGAGGCGGAGGTGGAAACGGAACATGCGAAGATCCAACGGAAGCGCCACCTGCACCCACGGAAGATGCTGCAGATGTCATCTCTGTATTTAGCGATGCATATACCGATATTGCAAATACCAATTTTAATCCCGGCTGGGGACAAACAACGATTGTCACCACGGAAAGTATTGGCACAGGAAGCTCCCTCAAATATGACAACTTCAACTTCCAGGGGACAAACCTCGGTGGGGCTGACGGAGTTGATCAGGATCTTTCATCCATGGAATATTTGCACATTGATATGTGGACCTGTGATGCAACTGTAGTGGAAGTGACGCCAATCAGCAGAACCACGGGGGAGAAACTGGTTTCCTTAGCACCAATTAATACTGGTCAATGGAACAGCTATGATATCCCGCTCTCTGATTTTTCCGGGGTGTCAATGGCCGACATCTTTCAGCTGAAGTTTGATTGCCAGGCTGGAAACAATCCTTCAAAAATCTTTATTGATAATATCTATTTCTACACTACCGGAGGTGGTGGAGGTGGAGGTGGCGGAACGACCACAGGTCCGGCTACAGCTGCGCCGACACCGCCGGTAAGGGATGCTGGAAACGTGGTTTCAATCTACAGTGACGCCTATACCAATATTGCTGTTGATAATTTTGACGCCGGATGGTGCGGTGGCGCCGCTGTTACAGGGGTTACGATAGAGGGCAACAATACATTGAAAAAGAATGCCGGAATCGACTGTCATGGAATAGATTTTTCCTCCAACAGGCAGGACCTGTCCTCATTCACACATATTCACTTCGATTTTTATACCGATGATACCGACTTAACAGGAGATGTATTCAATGTTAAACTGGTTGACTTTGCCGGTGGAGCTGGAGAAGCGTCTGCCCTGGAAGTGAATATCAATACAGGGACAACGCCTGGCATAGTAGCGGGCACATGGGTTACTGTGGATATTGATATTACCTCTTTAGGTGGTATCGTTACCAATAATCTGACAAGAAGTGATATTGCACAGATTGGTATTACAACGGCCAACTTAACCAATGTATGGTACGATAATATCTATCTCTATAAATAACATGCACCCACTATGGCTTCAGTTTATACAGAACCGGAAACGTTAATCAAGATAAAATCATCAATATGAAATCACATAATGTAACAATCACAAAAGGCATCCTGCTCTTTGCAGCCCTGCTCATCCTGGCAGCATGCGGAGATAATACCGAACTGGAAGATCGCTCATACGAAATGGTATGGCAGGATGAATTTGATACCGATGGTGCCCTTGACGGGTCAAAATGGGTGTATGACCTCGGTGGAGGAGGTTGGGGAAACAATGAACTTCAAACCTACACCAATAATCCGCTGAACGTAAGAAAAGAGGATGGATCGTTA
Source organism: Bacteroidales bacterium (assembly GCA_018400695.1). Lineage (GTDB taxonomy): Bacteria > Bacteroidota > Bacteroidia > Bacteroidales > M55B112. The sequence continues at coordinate 13,955 of JAGYMF010000018.1, forward strand.
TTGATCACCGCCATCAATACCGGCGGATCGTTTACATCTGCAAGAATTAAAACGATGGGGAAATTTGACCAGGCATATGGTCGTTTCGAGGCGCGGATAAAATTACCATGGGGACCTGGAATATGGCCCGCTTTCTGGCTGCTTGGAGCTGATATTGAAACAAATCCATGGCCTGCATGCGGGGAAATAGATATTATGGAATACAGGGGTCAGGAACCCAACATGATCCATGGCAGTGTTCATGGACCCGGATATTCAGGTGGAGCAGCCATAACAAAAAGCTATGGATTTCCCAATGACAGGTTTGATGTAGATTATCATCTGTTCGCAGTAGAATGGGGAGAGGACTTTATTCAATATTTTGTAGACGATGTACTGTACCAGGAAATACAACCCGGGGACCTTACGGGAGATTGGGTATTTGATCATCCCTTCTTTATCATACTGAATGTGGCAGTGGGTGGCGACTATGTTGGTTTTCCCACAGAAGATACACCCTTTCCGCAAACCATGTACATCGACTACGTCAGGGTTTACGAGGAGGTGAATTAAATATTGCATGATGATGATCAGAGATTATTTCACATATGGCTAAAACTTTTCCATGCAGCACCGGAATCCGGTAAGCTGCATGGAAACCAATACAAACCAAATCATATGAGTCGTTACGTAACAGATGCGAAAGACAGGGTCCCCATTGTCCAGAAAGCTGCATTTGGGGCAGGTCACCTGGTAAATAACCTGATGCCAGGGGCACTTGGAATTTTCATGTTCTTCCTGCTCACAGCCTTTGGGATGGACCCCTTCCTTGCCGGACTATTGGGAGGACTTCCACGATTATTTGACGCCATTACGGACCCGATTATGGGATTCATTTCCGATAATACGAAATCCCGGTTCGGGCGCAGAAGACCCTATATTTTTGTGGGAGCAATTGTAAGTGGTGTGCTATTTGCGGTGCTGTGGCAGCTCGATGCAGAGAATTCCCAAATGTACAACTTCTGGTATTTCCTGGGTTTTTCTCTATTATATCTTATCGGCAATACCATTTTTGCAACGCCGCTTATCGGACTTGGCTATGAAATGACCTCAGACTATAACGAACGCACCCGACTGATGGCATTCTCCCAGGTCCTTGGCCAGGTTGCATGGATGATCGTCCCGTGGTTCTGGGTCATTATCGCAAATCCAAACCTCTTCGATACACAGGCTGAAGGCGTACGAACACTTTCTGTGATCGTCGCTGGCATTGGTATCGTGCTGGGAGTATTACCGGCGATCTTCTGCAAAGGGATAGACTCTTCGAAGATGGAGAACAGGAAGGAATTAACATTTCGAACCATTTTTTCCAACCTGAAAGACCTGCTCAACGGAATCATACAGGTATCAAAGAACAAGCCATTTATGCGACTTTGCGGGGCTACTTTCCTGGTCTTTAATGGCTTCCAGATGGTAGCCTCCTTCAGTTATTTCATTATCGTGTTTTATATGTTCAACGGTGATTACGGACTGGCAGGGAACTGGCCTGCCTGGTTTTCCACGGTATCTGCAATCGTTACCGCTTTCCTGGTAATTCCTGTTATCTCCGCAATTGCCAGCAGAATTGGTAAACGAAAAGCATTTATTATCTCAACTGCTTTATCCATCGTAGGCTATGCGTTGAAATGGTGGGGCTTCAACCCTGCGAATCCCTGGCTGATATTTTTGCCGATCCCATTGATGTCTTTTGGTATTGGTGGACTGTTTACCCTGATGATGAGTATGACAGCTGATGTGTGCGACCTGGATGAATTAAACAATGGAATGCCCAGGAAAGAAGGAACGTTTGGTGCCATCTACTGGTGGATGGTGAAACTCGGTCAGGCACTCGCCCTGGTTCTGGGTGGACTGGTTCTGAAAGTAGTTGGTTTTGACCAGAATGTATCTCTGCAGGCAGCCGAAACCATTACCAGGCTTCGAATTGCCGATATTGCCATACCCGCATTTACGGCACTGCTTGCCATCGTGGTAATGTTGAAATATGATCTTACTGAAGAGAAGGCAAGGGAAATAAAGGAAACGCTGGAGTCAAGAAGAGGAAAGCTATAAACCACTTCTATTATTTTGAACCATACAAGTCACATAATATCGTAAAACCTACAAACATGATACATAAAGCCTGGTACATTTTATTACTAACCATAATTTTTGGTATAATGCAATCCTGCAATTCAAATGATCCGCTGCTAACCACTGAAAAAATCCTGGTAAGCTCAGAAAGTGGAGATAAATTATCAGTGAAGGAGAATACGCGCTTCCGAAAGGGTGAGGCGACAGGAACAGTGCTTAAAATTGATCCGGACAGTATAAAGCAAACGATGGATGGAATCGGAACCTCTTTTACCGAATCCTCGGCCTTTGTACTTGCACACCTCGAACCGGAGGAAAGAATGGAAGTGATGAATGCCATCTATGGTGAAGCAGGTGCAAACTTTTCCCTGACAAGGACGCATATCGGTGCATGCGACTTCTGCGTGGAAGGCAGATATTCATACCTCGATCAGGTTGGGGATACCAGGCTTGAATCGTTTAGCCTAAATCCTGATTACGAGGGCTTTAAATCTTCAAAATACCCGGGCATAATCGATGAAAATTATGATCTGCTGCCGATGATCAAAGAAGCTCTTGCTATCAAAAGCATGCAGAAGGATAAAGAACTGCGGATCATCGCCTCAGCATGGACAGCACCTTCATGGATGAAAGACATCGAAGACTGGTACATCCAGGGAAATTCAGAAAATAACTACCAGGGTACCGGTGGAAGCCTGAAACCGGAATACGAAGAAAGCTATGCAGACTATTTAATGAAATACCTTGACTCATACAGATCTGAAGGAGTTGATATATGGGGAATTACACCTGTAAATGAACCGCATGGGAATAACGGGCAATGGGAAAGCATGCATTTTACACCAGAATCTCAGAACACCTTTATCAAAAAGTACCTCGGGCCAAAACTCAGATCTGGTCAAAACAAGGACGTGAAGCTGCTCATATACGACCAGAACAGGGATGGCCTGGAACACTGGACAGATGTGATCCTGGGTGATAAAGAAACTGCTGCATATGTTTACGGCGCAGCTGTGCACTGGTACGAAAGTACATTTAAGGTATATGAGGATGTATTTGAAAAAGTGCATGCTATTTTTTCTGACAAAGCCATCCTGCATACCGAAGGTTGTATAGATGATCTTGGTAAACCAGCCCCGGCAGGCGTTCTGGACCCGGAAAAATTCCAGGAGGAAAACTGGTTCAATAATGATGCATTCTGGTGGAATCCCAATGCAACGGACTGGGCCTACTCAACAACATGGGAAGGAGTTAAAACCGAAGACCATCCCATATACACACCGGTTCATCGTTATGCAAGGAACATTATTGTCAGTATCGACCACTGGCTCAGGGGATGGATTGACTGGAACATTGTGCTGGATCACAAGGGTGGACCCAACCATGTAGGAAATTTCTGTGGTGCCCCGATCATGATCAATACGGAGACAAAGGAAGTATACTATACTCCGATCTACTATATACTGGCACAGTTCAGCAAAACAATCCGGCCGGGAGACAAGGCGGTACAGACAGCCCTCAACCTGAATGGCCTGGACAATGATGCGATCCATGCGTGTGCAACGCTGAATACTGATAAACTTCTCAGTGTGCAATTGCTGAATACTACGAAAGAAGATATTCTTATCGGACTGCAGATCAAAGACCAGTTTGCTGAGATTAATGTGGGCAAAAATGCTCTGCATACCATCCAGGTTCAGCTTTAAAAATATTTAAAGCGTGTATACTTGTACATGTCAGTTTTACAGTTCATTTTTGAAAACCAAATACATAACCAACCATAATAACACAAACATGTCATTCAGAAGCGACAAACTATTATCCCTGATTGGGGAAGATTTTAAAGACAAATCAACCGATGAATTAATTGAGCTGTTCAGGAAGTATCTTGAAAACGGGATCCACGGACTATGCTTTAGCTCCTACATTGAAGGACAAGGTCCTGGCAGTATTATCACGGAAGAACAAATCAGGAAACGGATAAAGATCATTCAACCTTATACCAGCTGGATACGGACTTTTTCCTGTACCGATGGAAATGAACTCATCCCTGCAATTGCAAAAGAAAATGGACTAAAAGTAATGGCGGGAGCCTGGTTGGGAGAGGACAAGGAGAAGAATGAAGCTGAAATAGAAAACCTGGTTAACGTTGTAAAAGAGGGGCATGCAGACCTGGTGGCTGTAGGAAACGAAGTATTGTACCGGGAGGAGCTGACCGAAGAAGAGTTGCTGGAGTACATCCAGAGAGTAAAGGAGCAATTGCCTCAAGCCCAGGTTGGCTATGTTGACGCATATTATGAGTTTATCAACAGGCCCGCGATTACGGAAATATGCGATGTGATATTTACAAATTGCTATCCATTCTGGGAAGGTTGCCATATCGACTATTCTCTGGTTTACATGAAGAACATGTATTACAGCGTGTTGCGCCAGGCAAAAGGGAAGAGAGTAGTGATCAGTGAAACAGGATGGCCCAATATCGGTACTGCATTTGAAGGATCTGAACCCTCAACAGAAAATGCCCTGAAGTATTTTATTAATACCCAGCAATGGAGCCAGGAAGAAAACATAGAAATCATGTATTTCTCAAGCTTTGATGAAGTTTGGAAAATTGATTCCGAGGGCGATGTGGGAGCTTACTGGGGAATCTGGGACAAAGAAGGGAAATTGAAATACTAAACAGTAAGTTACATCTTTGATGGAGAGGTATAAAAAGCTTAAAATCCCTTACGGGAATGCCATTTGCTATTCAGGTTACAGGAAAGGACAGGGTCCTGGTCTGAACATACACCCATCGTATGAACAGGTGAAGGAAGATTTGCACATTCTCCAGGGAAACTGGAAATACCTGCGCCTTTATGATGTGAACGAACATGCCGAAATGGTCCTCGGGATCATTCAAAAGCATGGGTTCAAATTCAACGTTATGCTGGGAGCATTCATTGAAGCAGAAATGAATAACTATGGTTGTCCCTGGGGTGCCATTTATCCTGAAAAGGAATTGGTCCGAAACAGGGAGAACAATCTCGGTAAGATTGATAAACTGGTTGATCTCGCAAATCGTTACAGGGATATTGTCTTTTCAACTTCGGCAGGAAATGAAGCCACAGTTGACTGGACAGACCACTTTGTGCCGGTCAACCATGTAATAGAATACGTTCAGAATATCAGGAAACGTACATCACAACCCGTCACCTTCTGCGAGAACTATCTTCCCTGGCACAATAAGCTTGAAGGTCTTGTTGGGGAACTGGATTTTATTTCCATTCATACATACCCGGTCTGGGAGCACAAGCATATACACGAAGCGTTGGAATACACGAAACAAAATTTCTATGGCGTAGCAAACAAATACCCCGATAAACCGGTAATGATCACTGAGGCCGGATGGGCAACACAGTCAAACGGCCGGGGAATTAACCCTGACCATGTAAGCGAAGAATTTCAGAAAATCTATTATGAAGATCTGATGCAATGGTGCAGGGAAGAAGGGATCATTACTTTCGTTTTCGAAGCATTCGATGAGCCCTGGAAAGGTTTTGATGACGATACAGAACCCGAGAAGCACTGGGGACTGTTTTATGAGGACAGGAATCCAAAATTGGTTATGAAACACCTGTCCCGGGGAAAGATGGATGAATGAGCCTGGTATCAGTAACAAACTATGGAAACTATGTTTACACACAATAACACATCTCAAATTTATATGTATTAATTTAACCATTAAAACCTTATACCCATGTCAGCAGAACTGGTAATAATAATTGTCGGCACATTGCTATTACTCATTGCACTTATTGATAGCATAAAGATCAAAGGGTCCTCCATTGGCCTGGTAAATATCAAACTGAGAATTATTCTGGCAATAGCAGGGGTCTTATTGCTAATGTATGGCGGATACTCATTTGGACTGGCAAACCCGCAAGCGCAAATTGAGCAGGTAGAGGTGGGCGAGAAATTACAGGTGCAGTATCCAGTTAAAAGCGTACAAATCATATCACCCATCATTGGTGATTCGGTCAATTGCCGAATCTTAACAATGGGAGTATATCCGGAATCCCATGATAAAGATATCTGGATACTTTTAAAGCCATCTGATGGTAAATACTACCCACAATCGGACCATACCAACACCTCCTATAAGAGGGATGGTGAATGGCAGGTGATTACCAGGTTTGGAGGCGATAAAGGGGAGTTATATGATATCATAGCCTATGAGACTGATGCCGCAGCTTCTCAATTCTTTAGTTCAACCATTCAAAGCTGGAAAGATTCGCTTTCGTATCCCGGACTTGAAATTGAAGAACTTCCATCCGGAGCGATTGAAGTTGACAGAATCGTTGTTGCATTAGAAAACAACTGCAGAGGCGTCTTCTAACGTGTAATTACAAAATCCCCCTCTGGCTATTCGGGTTTTTATATTAAAACCTATGATGAATCAGGCTGCCAGTCCTCCTCCCCGGACTATTGCGCCCTGAACGATCCCTGTCCGTACAGCGATCT
>JAGYMF010000180.1 GCA_018400695.1 Bacteroidales bacterium
CTTTGCAAGGAGCTCGCATCCAATATGAATGGCGTGATTAAAATTGAAAGTCAGGCAGGTGCCGGAACCAAAGTAATTGTTGCGTTCCCATTGGCTTAGAGCCTCAGTGCTCCACCTCCGCTGGTTCGCAGGGAAGCGTGAAGCGAAAAGTGGATCCTTTCTCTTCTTCTGATTCCACGGAGATGGTGCCGCCCAGCAATTCAACATAGGATTTGGTAATTGATAAACCCAGTCCGGAACCTTCTATTGCCTGTGTCTTTGGGTGGCTGACCTTAATGAACCGGTCAAACACAGCTTCCAGCTTGTCGGCCGAAATGCCAATGCCGGTGTCCCGGATAAAGAATTCAATTGTACAAACTTCCCTTTCGGGCAGTACCTTCAGTCCAAACGCGATGGAACCCTCAAAGGTGTATTTTATGGCGTTTTTTATCAGGTTGGTAATGATGGAGATGTATTTCTCCCGGTCAGTTTTTAACCGTGCAAGCCCTTCCGGTAATTTAGAAGTGAAGGAGAGTACCAAACCTTTCTGTTCCGCTTCCGGTAAGAAAAAACGGTAAAGATCTTCTGTGAGCCCATTGAGGTCCACGACCTCGTTAACGACGGTGTCAATTCCTGTTTCAATCCTCGAGACATTGATCAGGTCGTTGATGGTGTCCAGCAGCCTTTGTCCACTCTTTTGGATGATATTAATGTAGTTATTTTTTTTCTCATCGCTCAGCCCTTTTTCCTGCAGGAGGGATGTGAATCCAATGATGCCGTTCATCGGTGTCCGGATCTCGTGACTGATGTTCGCCAGGAAGGCTGTTTTAAACCTGTCGCTCTCCTCCGCCCGCTCCTTCGCCCGGATAAGTTCCTTTTCCACTTTTTTACGTTCAGCAAGGTCCTGCTCCAGCTCGGCTGTTTTTATCCTTACCTTCTCCTCCAGGTGGACATTCGCCTCTTCGACCTTTTGCCGCTCCACGAGAAGCAGGTGCCTGTAGAAAAATTCGCGGCGTGTGTAATGTTCCAGTGCATATCCTCCAAGCATCCCCAGGATATTGCCAGCAATCAGGAAAAAGAGGTTGGCAATGGCTGTTTGTGGCTCAACACCTGGATAGAGTTTGAGTGACAGGGCGTACAACACAACGATGGTCCAGCCGGTAATTGTGGCGGGAATAAATCGCAGCCTGACAAGCATATAGCAATAGATCAGGATCAGGAACATGCCGACATAATAGTCGTCTCTTCCAATGCCGGGAACTACAACGGTCATGGCGACAATCCCCAATCCCGCAACAATAACAGCCAGGGACGCTGCCAGCTGCCAGTATTTGCGAAAGCCACGGGTAAAGGAGAGTGCGTAGACAATCAGAATTACAGGACAAACAACCAGGAACCGGATAACCGAAACGATCCTCACGGATTCGGGGATTACCAGGTAGTCGAGAAGGGTAAATGATCCGTAATAGAGGAAGCCTGCGATGAATGAGATCCGCAGCAGAAGGATCGATGTGAGATAGTAGTCTTCAAGAAATTTTGGTTCCAGTTCATTCCTGAAAGAGAGGGTAAAAGGATGAAGTCCCATCTTCCTGCGTAACGTAACATCTGTTGCTGTATGATTTTGCCTTTCTCCGGAGTGACTTCCTTTCATTGTATCCCGAGTATCCAATCTGTTTTTGCAGTGAATGCATTCTCACAGCCTTCGGTCATGTGCCTGGCATGCTTAAATACAGCGATTTTTTCGCTTTTCTGGTATGAAAATAGTTAATATATTGTTACTCAGGCTATTTTATCTATAAATGTTTTCAACAATATAAGTAATTATGATCTGCATAAACGCAATACAACATCGCGATATCCCCTGCTGCCGGTGAAATCGCACCTACGCTGATGGCCGGCGGACTGAAAATGGCACTGATCGGTCCCCTGATGGGACTGTTTACCTTTGCTGCCGCCAGGATTGCTTTGGTTGTTTTTACATGGCTGGATAAGAAAGGTTCATTTGAATAATACTTTCTGCTGCCCATTGCTTTCAGGCTGCAAGTGATTATATTTGATGCAATTATATGATATAATCGGGATCGGTGACACGAAATCTGCAGGTTAAATAGTTCGCATATTTCTGCATATGCTCCTTGGTTCAGATGAGACAATGACCGATTTAAAATGGCATATATATGGAACAAATACTGAAATTCCTGGAGGCGCTGCTTCAGCCGGCTGTTGTGATATTGATCCTGGTACTCCTGTTGATACTCAATACCTGGATATTTAAAAAACTAAAATCAACAGCTTTAAATGGCAGTATCACAAAGGGCGCGATCTCGTTTTTTATCACCCTGGTCGGTCTGCTGGCCTTCATCCTGGTCATGCCGATCGAACAATCGCTGAAAGGTCAGATCCTTAGTTTCCTGGCCATCATTATCAGTGCCGGGATTGCCCTGAGCTCCACAACCGTGCTGGGAAACCTTATAGCGGGAATCATGAATAATTCCATGAACCGCTTCAGGAACGGGGACCTGATCAGGATCGGTGATTTCCAGGGAAGGGTTATCCGGAAAAGTGTTTTTCATACGGAAATACAGCTCGAAGACAGTAATTTTATTACCATTCCCAATCTCTATATTGCCAGCAATCCTGTAAAGCTGACGCGAAAGAGCAATACCGTGGTTTCCACTTCGGTTTCCCTGGGATATGATATTTCCCGGATAAAGATTGAAACAGCCCTGAAGGAAGCGGCAGTGGCTACCGGGTTAAAAGATCCTTATGTTTATATCACCGGTCTGACCGATTTTTCCGTGGTCTACAAAATCCATGGTTTCCTGGACGACAGTAGTAATTTTTTCAGCACCAGCTCCCTCCTGAATGCAATGGTTATGGATAAACTCCATGAACATAATATAGAAATTGTTTCCCCTGCCTTCATGAACCAGCGCCGTGTGGACGAAAAAGAATTCATCCCCCGGCAAGTCACCGAAGAGCCGGAAAAAAAGGTTGAAAAATCACCGGAAGAGCTGGTATTCGACGAAGCTATCAAATCGGAAAAACTGGAAATTAAGAAGGACTACCTTGCGGAGATCGATAAAAAACAGGATGCGCTCAAAGAAAGCCTGAAGGATATAAAAGATAAGCAGGAGACAGATAAAATTAAAGCCGCAGTAAAGCGGTATGATGATCTGAAAGAGCGGATCCGGAAGAATATCGAGGAGCAGGAAAAATCGAACAAGGATGCTACCAAATAGCGCCTCCTTGAGATCTTGTCATCTAACTGTCAGTCAGCCCCGTTCCCGCCGCAGAGTATTGCCTTAACCGCTTCCGCCCAACGGTCGCTGCTGTTGAGGCTTTCCACCATCACCAGTTCATCCCCGCCTTCC
>JAGYMF010000181.1 GCA_018400695.1 Bacteroidales bacterium
TGGGGGCGGTCATCCAGGGCTCCACTTCGATTTCGCTTTCGAGCTGTCCGGCAAATGTTCTGGTCATCCAATCCTCCACTTCTACCTCCTTTTCGTAGGAGACTTCGATTTTTTCTGCTGAGAAGCTTTCGATCACTCTGGGGGAGAAGTCTGCCCCGGCAGTTTCATTCTCTGCTTCATTTGCAAAATGCAGTTCGGTTTTTATGAAGAGCGTTTTTTCTTCAACCTTGTTGTTCATGAGAGACTGAAACGCTTTCATTGCGCCTTCAGCGAGCAATCCCTGGCCAAAACCTGTTCCGGCTGCCAGTAGCAACATACACATGATGGTGAGTGTTTTTGTTTTTCCTGGTGTGTAGATCATTGCTTTCATGATGTTGATATTTTATTGTTTGATCAACATGATACAGAATGTGTGCCAAAAAACATAAAGTACAGAAAAACAGTTATATACAGGAGTTTTAGCGCTCTTTCAAGCTATGTTAAAAATGAACGGAGGCGTAACCAGGGTGTACGAAAATGAACAGTGGCAGCAGGTGTATGTTAGGGTCTGCTGAAAAAAAAATTGATAATGAATATTATTCATGTTTTTCAGCAGACCCTATGTTGACGGGGGACTGGTTGTTACAGGATCTGTTGAATAGCGTTGATTATGGATTCGAACATGTGTGTGATATTTTCGTTCCTTTCGCTGATGATGAAGATGATAAAGAGCAGATAAAGGAGTAGCAGAAGTGCAGCACGCAGTCTGATGTTCATTTTTCGGGGAATAAACAGCAGCACCACGGCGATATTTATAAACCACATGGCGATGAGGATGCCAAAGCTTACCAGTTGGATCTGTTCAGACATGATTACGTTTCCGTGTATCAGCGTATAGAGGAGCAGTGGGAATCCGATGGCGAAGGAGATGTCGAAGATATTGCTGCCGATGGCATTGGATATGGCGTCATCGTGGTTTCCTTTGCGGCTGTCACGTACAGAGATCATGGTATCCGGAATGCTGGTGGCAGCTGCGGCCAGCAATACTGATAGGAATACCACAGGAATTCCCAGGCCGTGAAAAGCCTGCAGTCCCATCAGATCCGCGATGCTCCCACCTTCTCCGTAGCTTTTTTCTCCGAGCAGTTTTGTACCCTCCACCAGCATCCATGTTCCCATGCTCATCACGGCAGTAGAGATGAGCAGGGTTGACCATGCAGTGATGCGGTTTAATTGGCGACCGTTCAGCAACAGCTTTTTAAGGTCAAGCAAGAGAAAATGCCTGGCTGTCAGCCGGACAGCAGGGATTTGGTATTTTGATGCGTCGGCAGGTTCATTTTTCTCTCCCAGACCCATTCCTTTTCGCAGCAGCAGCAGGTAAAAGAGATAGCTGAACACCAGGATCAGGGCGTGGAAAGCCTTAAGCTCCTGTTGTGCCACGATTACGATCAGGATGATATTTAACAGCACCAGGAACACACCGTCCCGTTTGATCACGCTCTTCTGGATCCGCAGTCCGCCATGCAGAAGGACCCCACCAAACAGAATAATTGCGAGTGGTATGACCAGGATATTAAAAACGGCACTTCCAGCCACCACGCCCAGTCCGCCGGAGAAACTATCGGCAAAAACGTCTTCATTCTTTATATAGAAGAGGAAGAACATGGTTGTAAGGAATTCCGGCATGCTGCTTGCCACAGCATTGAGGGTCGCTCCTTTTACGCCATGCGACATCTTTCTGCCCAGGTAGTCGGCCGCCACTTCGAAGCTGTCGGTGCTTTTCCAGATAATATGTCCGCTGATGGTGATCAGCAGAAGAGGGAAGCCAATACCAATAATATATTCAGGGGTTATCATCAGTCATTGATAATTTCTAAGCAAGCAGGGTTACACAATTTGGGGTAATTTTCTGGCATGACGCACGATATACTTTAGTCTGTCTATAATGTCCCAGCTACGCATGCATATTTAATTTCAGCGGCATTTGCGGGCTCGCTTTGCAAGGTTCTTCGCAGCTGCTAAAATTAAAAATTTTCCGCGACCAGTTTTTACCGGCCCCAAAATTAGTGTAAAAAAACAATATTATGTGCGGCCATATCTTTTTTCAGACCGATCGAAGCAATTCATGGGACTGTCCATTGTTCCCAACCCCCGAAAACTCACCTGGCATTTTCCAACAGGAAGGTCTCCGCCTCGACCGACCACAGCCCTTTGTGTTTTTTACAGATTTTGTCCAGTCCGGCAAGGAGGGGGTCGCTTTTTCCGCGTTCTTCAAACTCCGCTATGGGTGTTAGCGGCATCTCGATATGGTTATAGATCAGTTTTTTACCACCCGGGATATCGGGCAGGTTCAGTGTGGTGTCGATCACTGCATTGATACCCCCGATATGTGTTACCAGTCCGGCAGGATCAAGTCCTTCGTTAAAATATTCAAGTGCCTCCTGCATATCGTTGTTGTTGCCTCCCGAGGTTCCGACGATATGGGTGAACTGATAGTGGACCCTGTAGAAATTGAATTTTGCAGTGAAATCCGGATCGGATGGTCCGGCAAAGAAATTCAGGCACCCGTCCTGTCCCAGGATATTGTCGGCCTGTTCGATGAGTGCCGGAACGGGAGCGAACACAAAGACATCGTCGTACCCCTTCCCGCCGGTCAGCTCCATGAGCTTTGCCCGCGGATCGTCATATTCACTTGTATCGAGGTATACCAGGTTGATCTTGTTTTTCGCAGCCTCTTCAATCGTGTAGAGCATCGCTGCCCTTTCGAGCCTGGATTTGTCGATATCGGTAACCACCAGCAGCCCGGGCTGCCTGTCTTTCCTGTGTATGGCATAATTGATGGCTGCCAGTCCCATGGGACCGACACCGGCCAGGATGGCCATGTTGCCACCCTGTACGATCTCCATGTCGTGGACATAGGACCCCGGCCTGGTATGGTAGTTGGCATGCATGGCGCCGATAACGCATGAAAGCGGTTCGGCCAGTGAGGCAGGGTAGTAGCCGTCGCCCTCATAGGGCAGCAGGCAGTCCTGCTCCATCACCTCATTGGGAATGATCACATAGGTGGCATCGCCCCCGATGAAGCGATAGGAGTACCCTGGCGCACTAAGGATCCCCACCGGTCCGTCAGGGTAGTTCAGTGCCGGTTGTATGGAAAACTTATCGCCTGCCCTGAATTTGTCAGACCATTTTTCCCCCACTTCCACCAGTTCGCCGGCGAATTCATGGCCGATCATGACCGGCTGTTCGGCTGCATTGTCAGGGATTCTCTTATGCGCGGTGCCCTGTTTGGAAGCCTTGTAGGACGACATGCAGATAGAGTCGCACACCACCTTTGCCAGTATT
>JAGYMF010000182.1 GCA_018400695.1 Bacteroidales bacterium
CGGTGTCGGAGAGCAGCTCCTTTTTTGACAAGCTGTTGCGGTTCGCCGGGGAGCGCTCTTACCTGGAGGAGTGGCAGGAAGAGGGGATCCGGTTTTTTGTTTCACACGGACATACGGACCATATGGTGGTACCTATTATCGATGCGGGTGACCATGATGTTGTCTTTGCCACCGATCTGCTGCCCATGAAGATCTTTATGGAACCGGGAGCCTACAGCTATTATGATGTGGCGACCACACTGCTTGAAACTGAAAGGAAACAGCTATTCTCTTCGCTGAGACCGGATCCTGAAATTATCTGGTACCACGAATAGTATCCTGACGAGCTCATGGTGCTTGTCAAGAAACAGATCCAGTTCGCCGTGATGCTCATCACCATCCCGGCCCTTTCGCAGGAACGATCGAAATTGCTTTATTTCCTAATTGCTGAGAGCAATGCTTTTCCGTTAAATGATTGAACCGGCCCACAACTCTTCAAGAAACGGGTGTACCGGAATGAGTTCAATGTCATTCACCCTACGGGCATATTTTTCATTCGAAACCAGTATCTTCCGTGCCCCGGGATATTCTTCGCCGAATGCCTTCAGGCCTTTGAGATGGTGATTCTGGATTTCCCGGGCTGACTTGATCTCGATCGCGACGTTTGCATCCCCCAGAACGGCATCCACCTCCAGGCCTGAAGATGTCCGCCAATAGGTCAGTTCAGCCCTGCTGTTTGTATATTCAAGGTAAGCAACCAGTTCCAGGATAATAAAATGCTCGAATGCTTTTCCATACTCAGGTGAGCCCTGTGTCAAACGGGTTCTTTTCATCAAAAAATTTGTAATCCCGATATCGAAATAATAAAACCGTGGAGACTGGACCAGGCGGCGCTTTACTTTCTTTCGGAATGCGGGGATCATGTATCCCAGCATGGTGTCATCCAGGATGGTAAAATACTCCTTGATGGTAGGTGACGATACGCCACATTCTGATGCTATATTGTTAAAATTCAATTGCTCTCCACAGGAAATGGCGGCTATCTCCATGAAGCGGTTGAATGTGGCCAGATTCCGTGTAAGAGCCTCCGCTTTGATCTCTTCAATCAGATAATTGCTTATGTATGCCTCTATCCTCCTGGAAGGATTTTCAATGAGATAATGCCTCGGAAGCATGCCATAATTCAGGGCATGATCCAGGTTGATATCTCTAATCTCTGCACTGACAAAAGGGAAGAGTACGGTCCGTAATGCACGGCCGCCAAGCATGTTCGCGTTGCCTCTCTTTAGCTTTCTTGCACTTGATCCACACAGAATAAACCGGATATTCCTGTTGGTAATCAGCCAGTGAACCTCATCCAGCAAAGCCGGTATTTTCTGCACCTCGTCAATGATAACCAGTTCACCTGGCGGATAGTCGGTCAGTTCCTGACGGAGATACTCGGGATGTTGATTTAACCTGACAAATTCTTCATTCTTTAACAGATCATAATACCTTGCATCAGGAAAAAGTGATTTCAACAAAGTGCTTTTGCCCGTTTGCCTGGCTCCCCAGAGGAATACGGAATCGTTTTTAACTTCGTCTAATGTTAAATATCTTTTATTCATTTATGATATGTTGATAAATACAAATATAATATATAGCTTTAAAAATACATGTAATTATAAAGAGAAACTTTATAATTACATAAATCTTCAGTGTAGTATTGTGTCCAGATTTTCCGAAATATCGAGTGATTCCCAAAATCAAGCGTAGCTCTCCAACAATACCTCGAGCATCTTCTTTCCGGCAAGTGAGATCGAAGTTCCCGGTCCGAAGTTTGCCGGCACAATTATCGCTTCTCTTCAATGCTTTTTCCAGGTCAGATTGACATTAAAAAAATATCCCTTAACTTGTATAATGAATCATCCCGGTCGCTGCTTCGGCAGTCTGACAGGCATTGAGGTACAAAGTTAATTTTCAGTCCATACCGATGAAACCGTACCATATCTACAGGAAGCTAAAACGACTTTACCTATTCATCGTATGCTTAATTATTGCTTTTTTCTCCACGGTCCTTTCCGCCCAGCCAGAAAACTGGAACATCCGTTATTATACTGCGGAAGACGGACTCTCTTCGAACCACATCATTTGCATCATAAAGGACAGCAGGGGAATGATCTGGGTCGGGGCCGACAACGGCCTGAACCGCTTCGACGGGTACTCGTTCACGCAGCTGGAATATGCTCCCGGGCAGAATCACCTGGTTTCGACCATCAAGGTGTTGTCGATCTATGAAGATGGAGACAGCGTAATGTGGATCGGTACGTCGGATGGGCTGTTCCGGTATGATCCCATTGAGCCGCTGGACAGCATCCGGCAATATCGCTACCGGGAAACTGTTCATGATAATGTGATGCAACAGCCGCAACCTGTCAACCGGATCTGCGAGGACAGGAACGGGCTGCTCTGGATGAATTGTGCGGATGTGGATGAGGGTATGCTGACGGGTATGATGACCTTCGATAAGAACAACGAAACATTTACCCGGAAGAGGGTCTATGGAACTGCAGATGAACATGAGGTTCACACTGGCGAAGAAGAGGTCATTGTGGACACCTATTGCGATAGAGAAGGAACACTCTGGGTGTCCACCGCTTCAGGCCTTTCAAAATACATCTATGAAGAGGATGCTTTCGTGAATTATGTACCCTATCCCGGAAATTCAAAACCACAGGTCAACCTGGTCCTTTACCTGTATGAGGATTCATATGGAAATCTATGGACCCCGGGGATCTATGGATTACGAGCATTTGACAGGAAAACCGGAAAATTCACGGATCCCGTTGCCCTCCAGGAATATGAAGGGATGATCGGCATGCAATCGGCTGCATACAGCATCCGCGAAGACCGGGACGGATATCTCTGGATGCGTGTTAATCCTATAAACCTCGCCAGGTTCAGACCTGATTCAGTAAACAGGAACAAATTGGTGAACAGGGGCCAGTGGATCCCTGAAATACCAAATATTTCCACAAATGATCAGTTAAATGCGTTACTCGTTGAAAATCCATACAGTGTCTGGATGCCTCTTTCGGACAGGGGATTGTGTCATATCACCATTCCAAGAAGCAATTTCAGGTCCATTGAGCCAAAAATTGCCGGGTGGAATCAATTGGAGGACAGTTATGTGATCGGATTGTTTGCCGATTCGATCCATACCCTTTGGATTTCAACAATGGGACTGGGGACCATCCAATACAATATGATCAGCGGCGATGCCGAGGTTCATTCAATCATGTCGCATGGTATGGTTAACGCCATTGATACGGATGCTGCCGGGAACCTCTGGTTTG
>JAGYMF010000183.1 GCA_018400695.1 Bacteroidales bacterium
TGATCTCCCGTGTAAACGGCTTGTTAACCGTTACCACTTCATCACGCTTAACGTAGCCAAGCAGTGTGTAAAGCCCCTGCCCGAGGCTCGCAGGGATCAGCATATTGCCATATCCATACCCGTCCAACACCTCCACAGACAAGCTCATCTCCTCTTCCCCTTCGGCGCTTAGAAGATGCAATACACAGGTATTTGCATGCGTCGCAGGCAACAAGGTTGATGCATCTGTTACGACCGCCCGGAACATCATGCTCTGCCCGGGAAAAAAGACCGTCCGGTCGGTATGGATGAAGACATTGTCGGCAGGATCTTCAAAAAGATACGCATCGATGCGCGTGATCAGCGTATTGATGAAATCGTCAGTCGACTGCCCTTTCAAAGCTGCGGGTCCTGAAACAGCAATGATCAACAGGGCGAACGGTACAATATTTTTTAAGCTCATTGAATCATCCGGATTTAATTCACAGCAATTTACTGCAAAATATCGTGAACCTGAAAAACAATTCAACCATTTGTTCGCCAACAAACATCCTGTTGAAGAAACAGGGCAGTTTCAAGCTTAGAATAATTCTAAATATGATCTTTATTTACTATGATGATGTATTATAACCTTTTTTATTTATAAATTGACCCTCTATTTGTTTTCTTAATTTTTTGCTGTTATAGATAAAAAAAATTAATCGTTCCGTTATGACAGGCAAAAGGTATGCGGTCATTGCTGGTGAAATTGCTGAAAGCAGGAAGACTGCCAGGGATCACCTGGGAAGGATACCGGATATCATCCGGAAAGCTTTCACGGAGGTCAACCAGCACATTGATCCGGGTAACAGGTTTGATTTTGAGATCATCCGGATGGACGAATTTCTTTGCCTGTCAGCAAACCCGGGTCATGCACTCAAATCAGCGCTGATGCTGGCCTCCTGCTTTCGCAACCGTTCATACAAGGAATTAAATGAACGGTATGAGCTCCGGCTTTCCATTGGTATTGGTCCTGCAGAGTTATATAAGGAGCAACTCAGGGAATCGGACGGAACAGTGTTCCGTTATGCCGACGACGGACTCAGATCCATGAGACGAAACCAGCGGCTGCTGATCACAACGCCCGACGCGTCTTTGAACGATGAGTTCATGGTGGCATGCGGGTTCATGGACATACTGATCCATGACTGGTCGGACGACCAGGCGGAGGCGCTCTTTCTGTCATTGGCCGGAAAGAACCAGGTACAGATCAGCGAGCTGCTGCACATCTCCCAGCCCGCAGTGAACCGTCGTCTCAAGGCAGCCCACCAGGAAGCTGTCGAAAAATTCCTGGCCAGGTACCATACACAACTAACATAAAGTAGTCATGGATCGAACCGCCCCGACAACTACACTTGCATTGGTTTCTATCTCCCTGGTCCTGCTGCTCGGCAGTATCAAAGCAGGGATTATTAAACAGCAGATCAACCCGGAAGAGCACCATTACGAGGTACTTCAAAAATCAGAATTCACCACGAGATCTGGTATCGCAACCGACAAAGCTATCAGCCCATTTGAAACCAGGAGAGAAATGAGGTTGATGCTCAGCCCTGCCGCCAGAGGGACATCAGAACAAAGTGAACATCTGCATCTGCTGCCTGAACAAAACACTTACGGTTCGGCCACAATGGCCCCAATTGATCTGCTTATTCCTCCCTGGCACGAACAGCCGGACCGCTAAGTTTACGGCAGTATTCCTGCTGCATTTTTCCTGGCCAATAGCCTGGTGTGCCGGTTAATCAGAATCAAAGCAATCGCTGTGATGGCCATACCGGTAACAGATAACCAATCGGGCGACTCCTCCGGCAGGATCATCCATGCAAGCAGTGCTCCGGCAACAGGTATCAAAAACTTCCACAGGTTCAGGTCAGATATCAGCACTCCCGGCTTCTTCAGCAGGATGGTCCATATAGAGATCGCCACTGCTGAAAGCATACTGAGCCATCCAAGTGAAAGATAGTAGGCCGCAGGCTTGGGCGAAGGGTTGAACCCTTCAACAGGGATAGAAAAAAGAAACAGTGCCAGTCCGCCGATAATCATCGACGTGGAACTCAGCACCAGTGGAGGGATTTTCCTCTTCTCCAGGGCAATAACCACATTGGTAATTCCCGATACGATATTGTTTGCGATAAGAATCAGGATACCGGTCAACCTCAAAGCCGATCCCGGATCACCGTTCCTGCCCAGGCTCACCAACACAATGCCTGAGAACCCGAACAGTATGATCCCCGATTTCTTCAGATTCATCTTATCTCCCGGCATAAAAAAATGCGCCATCAGCACAATGAACAGCGGTCCGGAACCAATAACGATGGCTCCCAGTGAACCTGGTACCTTGGCAATACCGGTATAGAACAGCGCATATTGAAGGAACGTCTGCAGAAATCCCAACAGGAGGATAAACCTGATGTTGGCACGCATGATCCTGAGAAAAGCCGGATTATAGTAGATCGCCACCGGCAGCACCAGCAATCCGGAGATAAAAAACCGTATCCCTGCAAACTGCAGCGGTGTAGTATATGGCAGTCCGATCTTGATCCCTACAAAAGCAGATGACCAAAGCAAGCAGGCAAGGATTGCCTGCAGTGTAATATGTAACCTGGCCGGTGGCATTCGCCGCAAAGATAGTCAAATACTTCACAGCCGAATCGTTTAGCCAGGCATCCTAATAATCGTCTCCCAGGGCAAAATCATTCTCCCGTTTCATCCATCTTCCACGCGTAAAATCAGGAAAATCCTGCGGCTCACCATTGTTGGCGATGGACCATTCCGAAAGTGGTGTAACAGCGCTCCAGGCAGCAGCATCGTAAGCATCCAGCGGTGCAGGAAGCTGCCTCTTCACCACCTCTACGAAGGCGTGATCGACGAAGAAATCCATGCCGCCATGCCCGGATCCTTCCGCAAATGCACCATGTTTTCTCCACAACGGATGGTCATTTTTCTCAAGGTATTGGTCCATCTCCTCCCAGCTGTGCGCCGGACTGGTACCCTCCAGGTAAATCCGCCGGGTATGGTAATCAAATTCCGTTATTCCACGTGTACCCTGAATGCGAAATCCCAGTGAGTAGGGCCTGGGGAGGTTGGTGTCGTGGGTCAGCACAACCGATTCACCCCTTGCCGTTGAGAGCGTAGTGGTGATCACATCGCCCAGCTTCCATTTCAGCTTCGCATTGGGATGGTCAGGTCCGCCTTCCGGATGACTTACAATATAATCATGCAGTCCCCTCGCCTTTGTTGCCACCGAAACCAGCGATGTAAACCTGTTGCCGCGATTGATATCGAACATGGTGG
>JAGYMF010000184.1 GCA_018400695.1 Bacteroidales bacterium
TTTTAATCTCCAGTATTCATTTCTGGCCCGTCAGTTACTGTGGCTAAAAGACGTTCGGAACCTTCGGTCGGATTAATATCCCTCCAGTAAATAATTCTTCCATCCGACAGGGCCGCAAAAAGGTAGCCGCTGTTCTCCTCAAATTTCACCGTATTGATCTTCACATCCGATGTATAGAGCACTTTCCCCGCATTTTTATAATCATCCGTCAACACAATCCGGTCATCATAAACCAAAATGAATTTTCCTTCCCCTGTAACGAACATATCCTTCATCCCATACCCTGAAAGGTCATAATTGGCGTACTGTTCATTGCTGAACTGATAATTGATAATACTGCTGCTGGTCAGACAAAGCAGCGACTGGTCGCTGACCAAGATCCTCTTCACAATGGGAAGGTCCGACATGAGGACCGTTGCGCTGTTATCGCTGAAATCCCAGCTGATCACCCGGCCGTCACTGGCGCCGGAAATGACATTTCCCTTATACGGTACCATTGTCCTCACAAGACTGGTATGGCCATCATGAATATTAAAACCATCACCCTTAAAAAACTTGATGCCATTGTAAGCCGACTTGAAAACATCAGGATCATAAGCGATCCCCTCGTATTGCTTGTTGAAAGCATAAGACTGGTAGGCCAAAAGTCCCTTCAGCAATGTATCTGTCCGCATCTGTTCGCTTTTCACCGCCATAGACTGTGCAATAGAAAGCATCCGCCGTTTCAGTGCCTCCTCACTGGCCTGCTCTGCCCTTATCCGCTGCATCGTGGCAGTATCGGCATTCGCCTGTGCCAACGCTTCAGCCCTGCGTGCCTCCTCAGCACTCATGTCAGCCTGAAGCTGTCGCTGTCTTGCCAGATCGGTTGCTGCCTCGGCCTCCTTCCTCCGCTCTTCTGCCAGGTTTGATGCCGTCACAGCCCGTTCCCTCTCCACATCGGCAGAGTCGCGTGCTGCGAGTGCAGCTGCCTCCTGCCTTTTTGCCTCCTCGGCACTCTGCTCAGCAAGCACACGCTGCTCATCAGCCTCAATCCGCCTGGCCTCCGCCTGGCTCTGAAGGTCACGCGTCCAGAGGAACAGTCCCATGGCAATCACCGCAATGCCCCCGAGTACCAGGGAGAACATCCGGGTCACCTTCAGCCGTCTTTTCTGAAGGCGGATTTTATTCTCCTCCTCCTTTTTAAATTCAGCATCGCTGGTATCGAGAAATACCATGGCCCGCTCAAATGCAGGGTTATACTGAACGGCCCATGTCTTGGTAGGACGCTGTTTCTCACGCCAGTTCAGCGCCAGCTGAAGGTCGGGAGGCCGCCATAGTCCCACTGTACCCTCCTGGAAAAGTTCTGCCGCCTCCGACAACCTTTTGTACATCTGAACGGACGAAGCCTCTTCATCCACCCATAACCGCAACCTGTCCCATATCCGCATCAGCGATTCATGGGAGATATCCAGCACCGTCATTTCATCCAGCTCAACTGGCTGATAGGGTGTAAGAAAGGTTCTTCCCCCGCTGCGAAAAACTTCAGCGATGGTAATGATCTCTTCCGGAGTACATTTAGAAATCTCTGCAATTCTTTTAATACTTGATGGTCTTCTGACACCACGGTTATCACCTCCCTTTTCAGTAATGGTCTTAAAAAGGTTTTCACAAATAACCCGCTGGTTTTCGTCGAGCTCCTCATAAGCTTCGTTGGCATGATCAGACAAGGCCTTCTCCATCCGACCGATCGCCTCATAGTCACCGATCGTGATCGGCTTTTCCGGATTGTTCTGAAGCGCCCAGTAATCCCAGGTCCGCATCAGCGAGTGCTGCAGCACCGGCAACTGATCCGTGTTTTCTCCCACCTCATCCAGCAACTGCTCTACAAGCACCGGATCGATCTTTGCGCCACCAATCTTAACAGGCCCTTCGATCGCCTTCCGGAAATCATCGCGGGTCATCTGTGGAATCAAATAATTGCTCCTGTTAATCAGATCGGTCAGATCCTGAAATACGGAACATTCGCCAATGAAATCCGACCGCATTGTTAAAACAACACTCACCGGGTTGTCTTCCCCGGAGCAGGCATTATAGATCATCTCAACAAACCTGTCAACCTCTTCCTGCTGTGCCCCGTCTGACCGTGTCTGCTTATATCTGAAAATCTCTTCGAACTGGTCAATTACGAGCAGCAGCGAACTCCCTTTAGGGAGAATACTCTTTATCCAATCATGCAACGAAACCTCCCCGCCAAACAGCTGTTCGTATGCTGATTCTGATACCTTGTCATGAAAGGATGCTGACAGAGATGCAACCAGGTTCACGATAGGATTTGTCCCGGGCCTGGTAGAAACGGTAATCTGCTTTTTATCTGCAGCAGCTTCCAGGGCAGGGATAACACCGCAATAGATCAGGGAAGATTTTCCACTCCCCGAAGCGCCAATTACTGCCACAAATTTATGGGCCTCAAGGGAGTTGAGCACTGATCTGCTCTGTCCCTCCCTGCCAAAGAAAAGGTGTGTTTCGTCTTGAGAGAAAGGACGAAGACCGGGAAAAGGGTTGAACAATTTGCCAGTCTGACTCAGATTTTTGCTCATAAAAACGTATTTATCATGATCTTCTAAAGCCTAATACCAATGACAAGAATGTCATCAATCTGGGGTTCATCACCCCTCCAGGAGATAAGCTCTTTATCCAGAGAACTATACTGCTCTTCAACCGGTTGGTCTGAGATGCTTTGCAGGAATTTTACAAATTTTCCTGACATATATTTACCACCCTTTGGTCCGCCAAACTGATCCGGAAAACCATCAGAGAAAATGTAGGCCATATCTCCGTCCTCATAAGCGATCTCGTGATGTGTAAAGACCTTTTTCGCCTCAACGATATGTCCGCCAATAGGCACACGGTCGCCCTTGATCTTCTCCACCTCACCTCTGCGAACAATGATCAGTGGATTAAAAGCACCTGAAAACTCCAGGATCTTTCTCTCAGAATCAATGGCGACCATTGCCAGGTCCATCCCATCCTGAACGGATTCATTCTTCGTCTGCCTCAACGTACCCATCACGCCCTCATCAAGAATTCTCAATATCTCCGAAGGCCGGGTTTCATTCTTCACATTCAGTGCATAATTCAACTGGTTATTGCCAACGATCGACATAAATGCACCAGGTACACCATGACCGGTACAGTCAACTGCAGAGATAATAACCTTGCCGTTTTTCGAGGCGACCCAGTAAAAATCACCACTCACAATATCACGGGGCTTATAGAAGAAAAATGCATTGGGGATAATTTTTTGCAGGTATTCA
>JAGYMF010000185.1 GCA_018400695.1 Bacteroidales bacterium
CATTTCAATCCTGGATCTCTCTGCATTGAAAAATGCCCGGTGTTTAAAATTCAACGGGTCAAAATTGGTGCCGGCGATGCCGTTAACAGCTGTTAGGATATTCTTGTTAAAAGCTTCGGTGACACCCTGGCCATCATTGTATGCCAGCTCTAAAGTCTTTTTATTCTTCACCATGTCCAGGCCAAGCAAAAAAGAGTCTCCCTTTTTCATTGACCGCTTCACATGCCTGATAAAATCCAATGCCGGCTCATTTTCAAGATTGCCCAGGGTACTGCCGAAAAAACAGATTAAACTGTTGCCATCCCCGGGCAGCGCCTCCAGATGCTTCATAAAATCGGCCAGGATGCCATGCACCCTAAGTCCGGAATACCTGTTTACCAGCTCCTCCGCAGATTTAAGAATGGCCGTTTCGCTTACATCCACGGGATAATAGCTGATCTCCTCCAGCTTCCTCTCATGAAAAGCATCCATGAGGATACATATCTTTGAACAATCACCACTTCCCAGCTCAACAATATCCGGGCTCTCATGGCTGGCAGCGATGTCATGTGCAACACGTCTCAAAATTGATTTTTCGGTCCGGGTAGGATAATATTCCGGCAATGCCGTGATCTCTTCAAACAACCGGGATCCGGTTTCATCATAAAAAAAACGGCTTGAAATGGATTTTTGTTCCGCAAACAATCCACTGACAATACCTGCCAATACATTAGATTCATTTTCTTTCCTGAGAAAATTGCTGACGACAATGTTACCGGCATGGACCGAATGTGATTTGTCAATTGTATCTGTCTCTTTTGCTGATTCTCTCATACCAATAAATATCGCTGCTTTATGATCTTTGTTTTAATCCTATTTCTTCCGGAACCCCTGTTTCGTAAGGGTTCTCCGGATCACTACTCCATTCGAACCATCCGCCGTCATATACAGCAACGTTTGGCCATCCCATAAGCCACGCATTAAACCACGCCTCACTGCCGCGCCATCCGGTACCGCAATAAAACGCCAGGTGCTTGTCGGGCGTGATCCCGTTGCTCTTCCAGATATCTGCGATCTCATGGTACTCCCGTGTGGAGTGATCATTGTTCCGATAGTTTTCCATGTGGTAGGCATCAGACCCGCAATCGGCAAAAACCGCCCCTGGTATTCGTCCTTTAGGGTCAATATAGTTGTAGCCACTCACCTCTCCAATGTACTCAGCATAGCTGCGCACACAGACGATCTCGGCATTCGGTGCTGCGATCATATGTTTAGCCTGGGGGGTATCCACAGCCAGTTCGGGCCGTGCCGGGATCGCCGTACCAAAATCTTTCACAGGCTGCTTCGGTTCATCATTATGGGAGATCTCGTAACCGGCATCTTCCCATGATTGAAATCCGCCGTTCAGGATCCGTACATCCTTCACTCCGGCATACAGCATGATGAACGCATTCCTGATGGCCCCAATGTCTCCCGCTGCACTGCCCGGAAACTCATCAGCATTGTCGGGGAACATGAATTTTCCGTACAGCACCACGGTTGTATCGGCAGTAATGCCATGCTGCTCCAAGGCTGACTTTATCTCCCCGGGTGAACGCCTGTTCCACGTTTCCGGCGCCTCAAGCGCCAGGGTATCCATGTCGATGGCCCCCGGGATATGCCCGCTCAGATAAGCATCGCGGTTACGGTAATGTGCATGCACGATCACGAACCGATCATTGTCATAATGCTGCGGATTTTTCCCCAGAATAAGGCCGTTGACCCATTCGGCAGAAACCAGGTGCCTGTAACGCTCCAGGTATTCCATCGGTTTCCCCGAATCTGTTGACCATTCTTCTGCAAACCGATGGTAAACGAAAACGTTGTCATAACCAGATCTCCTGAAACGTTGGGCCACACGGTTAGTCTCATCCCTATCGTACCCGTAAACAACAATCGTGTGCTTCGGATGAATCCCTTTGAAGCGGACCACTTCGATCCAGTCGATATAAGCAGTCCATTTCAACGGAAGACTTTTCGAATTGCGGATGTGTCCACCCCGGGGCTCACCCCTTAAGCGCCATCCGTTGTAGGCCTCAACGGGCCGGGTATCAATGATCCTTACAGTCGGATCGTCCAGCATCGGGAGAAGCTCAGATCCGGTTAATTCTTTTGTATTGAATTCCATCGATAATAATAAGTTATATTCGATTATTCCATGACGTCAACACCTTTCCAGAAGGCTATCCTTCTCCTGATCTCTTTCGCTGCATCCTTTGGCTCCGGGTAATACCAGGCCGCATCTTTATTGGTCTTTCCTTCTACAACGACATCGTAATAGGATGCGGTGCCTTTCCACGGACAGACAGAGTGGTTTTGGCTTGACCGCAGGAATTCTTTACTGACGGCGTCTTTCGGAAAGTAGCTGTTACCCTCCACTGTCACGATGTCGTCGCTTTCCGCGATGACCTTGTTGTTCCAGATAGCTTTCATAATATTGTGATTTTCAATATAATAATAAAAATGGCTACTGCAAAATCAGTAATGCAAACAAAAACATGGTTCTTATGCCTGGAACTTTGGTGTACATATCTGAGAATGCCTTGATATATTCCTCTACAGGCCCTGCTTAACAAGCTGAATGACCACGGTAAACAACAGAACAACACCTATAACACGGTTTATGTTCCTTGCCAGGAAGCCCATACTGCAGAAAATCTTTTTGCTGAAAACAGCATAGAGCCAGAGCACACCCATCTTTCCAAGCCAGATACCAGCTGCAAAAAACACAATGGAAAATACATTGTAATTTATCTCCCGCACGGCCAGCAGGTAAGTCATGGCAAACAACCAATAGAGCAACACCTGTATACTGACCAGGTTCAGCAGCATCCCCCTGAAAAAACCCTGCCGTCTGCCCTCATCTTCAGGCTGCTTGTACCTGCCTTTCAGAAGAAAATAAACTCCTGCAACGGCGGGGACCGCCAGTACCAGGTAATAAATTACCGGGCTGCTACTGATGACATGGGCGATCAATCCCCCGGCGGTCAATGCCAGCAGTCCGAATGCCACTTCAACGATTGCGGCACCATGTGAAAGACGCATGGCACTGTCGGTACCACTCCGGTAAGAGACGTCCAGCACCGAAAGGTTTACCAGTCCAAATGGCAACGCCCCGATGATGGTAATAAAGACGGCTATGAATGTGGTGATCAGAAATTCCATTTTATCCAGATTGCTACTGTTCTTGCGTACTACTTGGTTGTAAAAAAAATCCGCAGGACCCTGTACTGCAATGGCAG
>JAGYMF010000186.1 GCA_018400695.1 Bacteroidales bacterium
CCTATTCCGCTGCTTCTCCATCAGCAGGTACAGTTTTTCAAGCCCGTATTTCCAGGATCCGTATTTCAGCTGGTAATATTCCAGGGGCTTTAACAACCTGATCAAAGCAATGCCACACTTATGCTTAATCTCTTCACTCATAAAACTTTAGACATATAAGGTCAATCTTTCAGGACAATCTTATCCTCAACAATGAATGCATCCGGAAAATCTTTTCTGATAATCTCAAGGGTTTTCAGTGCATCACGCTTCGTCCTGAAATCACCCACATAGATCTTGTAATACGAACCCTCGTACCTGGGATAGGTAGGGATTTCAGGAAACAGGGAGAGGAAACTGGCCCTGACACGCATCTGGTTCTCCTTGGCTCCGTACCCGTTGTCTGAAAAGATACGAATTCTGTACCCTTCCACACCCCTGTTCCGGCTGTTCTGAACCAGGTGCTTATGATAATTTTCGAGGATCAGGCTATCCATCTGCAGGACCACTTTTCCAGTGATCTCCTTCTGCTGCAGTCGCTTGACGGGATCATGGAAATTGCGGGGCTGACCGGCAACAGCAATGCTTCCGGAAATCATCATTATGAACAAAATAAAAAATCTCATCTTCTTCATTCGTGTCCCAAAAATAACTAAAAATGTATTCAGATAGGATGTAAGCCTGAATTAATATTTTAAATTAGCACCATGTCAGAAAAACGCAAAACGAGCAGATCTATTGAGATCATCACCGGATTATTTCTGATCCTGTCGGTGATAACCATGATGGTGGCATTCCTGTTGAACTTCGATTATTCCGTTCCCAATGCCACTTTTGAAGAAGATGTTGATTTTCTTATGGACAATCTTTCCAGGCAAAACACCAGTGCCGTTTTGTGGATCATTGCAGGAGCAGTCAGCCTTTTTTTCATCCCCATCTATCTCATCATGTTCCACCGCTTTCAAAAAGGAATGCATCTCCTAAGCAGCTTTTTTATTCTCTGCATGTCATTTGCATTTTTCAATATCGGTCTCAGGGAACTGCATATTGCCCGTATTCTTCACCAGTCGCTGGAGACTGATATATTGCTGAATCAGATGATCACGTTAAATGTGTTGCACAATATCAAATACATCCTTATCTTGTTCAAGTCGGGAATTACAGCTTTCGGCGCCTTTGCTACGGTCTTTACGATATCAAGGTTCCGGGACGTAAAATTTCCGGTATTCGGCAGTACACTGGTCTTCCTCTCTGGCCCGGTGATCGTGACCTTTATCTGGCTTAATCCCGGTCATATTGTCATGACACTGGCACTGGCAGCAGCCTGGACAGGACTGCTTATTATCGGTTCAAAACTGGTGGTTAGGGGACTTCACAAAAAGACAAAAAAAACAAATTAAGCAACTGGCTTTATGGACAACATTTATGCGACAGAGCTTCTATCCGCAGTGATCCCCGAAAACGGGACAACAGCATTCATCACCAACCTGATGGAAGCCATTCCCATCAGTATCGGACTGCTGGACGAAAACCGCCGCCTGGTATTCGCCAATAAAGAGATGATGAAAAACCTTGAGATCAACAACCTGGCGGATGTGCTTGACCTCAGGCCGGGGGATCTGTTGCAATGCGTAAACGCCAACAAAACGGAGGGTGGCTGTGGCACCGCTCCAGGATGTGAATTCTGCGGGGCCATGCAGTCGATGACAAAATCCCGCGCAGAAGGCCGGTCCTTCTCCAGCGAATACAGGGTCATGGGTTCCATGAACGGTCAGAAAAAGGCCTACAACTTCCAGTTCACCTCCACACCCCTGCACAACAAAGACCGGTTCTACTACCTCATATCACTGCACGACATCAGCAACGAGGTCAGGCGAACCGAGCTTGAGCAGATCTTCCTGCACGACCTGATGAATTATACCGGAGGACTGCATGGTGTGATAGAACTGATGAAGGAGAAGGCAGACACGGAACCTGTCTACCTGAGTATCCTGGAAAGTTCATACAACGCACTGTACGACTCGATCAATGAGCAGCGGCAATACATGCAGGCTGAATCGGGCAACCTTGCTGTGAAGCAGGAGATAATAGACAGCCATGACCTGCTTATTGAATCTATGCTGCATTTTGGAGAGGACGGCCGGTACCGTGCAGATCTCCGGATTGCTGACAATACCGAAAACATCACGTTCACATCTGATCCCGCGTTGCTGTCGAGGGTGCTTACCAATATGATAAAAAATGCCCTCGAGGCCTCGGATACTGGCGATACGGTCACTGTTGGAGCCAACCGGACAGATGACCATATCCGGTTCCATGTGCACAATCCGGCTGTCATACCTTCTGAAGCTCAACATCAGATCTTTGAACGTTCCTTTTCCTCAAAAGGAAAAGGACGTGGAATAGGTACCTTCAGTATGAAACTCCTTGGTGAATCATACCTGAACGGTAAGGTCAGCTTCCATTCGGATCAAGAGAGCGGAACCACGTTCCTCATTGATCTTCCACTAACGGCGGAATAGCCCTGCTGCCACAAATAACAACATCCAGCCAACAAAAACAGCGTTCAGCCACCAAAAACGGCGTTCAGCCCTAAACACATTCCTGCCTGATATCAATCCATCTCCGCCATCACCTCATCGGAAACCTCCAGGTTGTGAAAGACAACTCGCTGAAGGATACTCCGTAACCATCCCAGACGATGTACACGCAACGCTCGATAAGCGGACCACTGTATAAATAGTGGCTTTGATCCAGCCACCCGGCTGTACTAAATCTTGCTCAGCCCACTGTGAAGGGGATATTCTTCACAATGGGCTGAGTTTTTTAGTTATGGTATCTCCGTGTAATACTGCAGCACAGGTAAAAAAGTGCCGGTCTACCGGGAACTGGACGAAAACGGCGAATCCTATTACGGCATTTACGACATTCTGCTCGGACAATGGCTGCTGCAGACAGATCCACGGCAATAGCCTGTCGGATCGAACTTACATTATAAAACCTCTGAAATTACTTCTGTTAACAGCGATAACGTCAGCTTGATAATTATTGGTAAAAGTTTTGGGGATTTTTACTCTTCTTTTTTCACTAAACTTTATCTCACAAGCTGTTAACTGTCCATTAAATTCTTCGACATAATCAATTTCCTGTTGTTGAGTTGTTCGCCAAAAATATGAGTTGGCAAAGTATTGCTGATAACCATTGCGCTTTTTCCGTTCGCAAATGATGAAGTTTTCCCATAAAGCC
>JAGYMF010000187.1 GCA_018400695.1 Bacteroidales bacterium
TACAACCCTGCGGATTGTAAATCCGGCTACTGCACGGACGGAACAGGGGCCTGCGGTAGCAATGGATCTGAAAAGCGTGGGACCTTCGCCCCGTCAGTTATCTGGGCAGGAGTTGCAGCTAAAGGGGCTGGAGGAGCGCTACGGTAAACGTGCACCGGTAGTTCTGGATGTGACAATTCCGGATGGATTGGGGCCGCAAGCGTTCACTATGAGTGTAACCCGTAAAGGGCTTGTCGACAGAGATGCTGTATCCAGTACTTTCAGATCTGAGCACGACACGCTCCGGCGGGACAGCACCGTTTTTTTTCCGGAGATCCGCGGACTGGCATTATCCGGCAGGGTTGTTGAGAGTGAGACCGGAGCGCCCCGCGAAGGAGATGTGGTGTATCTGTCCTCGGTCAATGATCCCTTCTATTTCTCTGCCGAAGTATCTGATGCGGACGGGCGTTTCATATTTACCTTTCCCAACCTGGAGGGTCAGTATGAATTCCATGTGGCCAGCGAATCGCAGGCCAATGGTTTGTCAGAGCTCCTGATAGACAATGATTTCTGTAACCGACCGGTACAACTTCCTTACATTCCTTTTGAACTAAAAGAGACTGAGAAAGAGGTTGTAAGACAGATCGCGCTGAATGCGCAGCTGAGCAATCGCTTTCAGGCGGACAGTGTTTTGACCGCTCCCAGTTCGGATACCCTTTATCCCTTTTATGGAAGTGCATCCCGGACCATTATTAAGGACGAATTTATCGAGCTGGATGACCTTCAGGAATTTTTATACGAACTTGTTTACGAGGTTTCTGTGCGGTATCAAAATGATGAGCCTTACCTGAGGATCAGCTCGCAGACCTCCCTCATTTCCTATCCGCCGCTCGTACTGCTGGACAATATCCCTGTAACGGATATCAGTGCATTTCTTGCGATGCCGAGTCATCTGCTTGACCGCGTCGAGGTGCTGAACCAGGGATATGTCATCGGTGATCTCAGGTACAGCGGTATCATCAGTGTATTCAGCAGAGACAACAACCGTGGCGGACTGAAGTTTTTTGACAACAGCCGGTTTTTTACCTACGGACTTTTTGAAGACGTACCTTCCGATTTCCCTTCCTACAAGGCCCATGAGGTGCATTCCCCGGTCCCCGATCTTCGGAATACGCTGTATTGGGAACCCCGCATGACACTGTCGGAAAAAGGCAGCGTGCAACGCTCTTTCTATACCGGCGATGCGACAGGAGAATATGAGGTAGTGATCCGTGGTTTCGACAGCGAAGGGCAGCCGGTCTTTTTCTTGAGTGATCCGTTTTTCGTACAGTAGGCAATGGCAGACCATGCGTCAGCTTTTTGCAGGTTTTGTCAGATTTGTGAATTGTGGTAAAAGATTTAGCGAATGACCAGGCGAAAGCATGGAAAAATATTGTTCCGGGGAGGATCTGGAATCTGGAGGATTATCAGCACCACCCTGTATGCAAGAATATCAATTATTGTTGTTTTCTTCTTTTTTGTGAAGCTGTTTTTCAGTTGTGATCCGCCTGACCCCATCGATATGGTGTACAGCGCTATAGAATTAGAGGTGAGAGATAATAGCGGACATGTTTATTCCAGATATTATTCCGACACCATTTATTCCGATGCAGTTTCCATTGAGCTTAGCATGGCTGACTCGACCAATTATTATGCATCAAACACCATGAAAGCAGCACCATTGTTCTCTTTTGAACCTGTCAGTGCATTTAGTCCAAATATCAGTTATCAACCGGTTCATCTGGTTGAGGATATCCGGGTATTCACTGTATTTGATATTGATACATCCTACCAGGCAGGAGCCGATATTACGGACAGCATTCTGTATTCAACAGATGATATGTTCAGCATGTATGTAGAGAGAGACAGGGCGATCAGTTATTTTAATGGATTGCAATGGGAACCTCGTTGCTCAGTACTGATGGTTTTGAAGTCATCTGTGAAAAACACAAAAGCCCGCTTCAGGGTGGAAGTATCATTTGATGATGGTTCCAGGCTGATTGAGACGACTGGTTTATACACGATTATCCCTTCCAATTTATGAGGTCATTGTATCTAACGGCATATTTCCTGGCATTGGGCATTCATTTGATTGCACAAAATCCGTCCAATGGGACTATTGATTTTTCGATAACGTTAGGAACGGCAGATGTTTCCGTAGAGAAATACTTGTCAGATGAAAATATGGATTTTTTAAACTATATGAATTCCGACCTGGATTATGTTGAGTTAAGTGCAATAAAGCTTGGCTTGAGTTATGATTTTTATGAGCGCATGTATGCAGATATCAACGTGATTATCATGAGCGATCTGGTTCCCGACAATTATGATATTTCTGTACATTATCTTTTCAGTGAATATCTTGGTGTCGGTTTAGGTTCGCTGTATTATTCCAATTATATTACATATTTTGAAGACTATCACAAAGAGATACATCCGGATTATATCATCCTGGATGGAAATGTGAGGCAATTTGAGACGTATGACATGGGATTTTACATATCGCCAACATTCAGACCCATTTACAGCGACAGGTTGAAAGTTGCGCTACGCTGTGATGTTGGATTTTCATCGTTTATGGAGGAGCATTCAGCCTTTTACTTGAAAAGAAAGCTTTCGAATGAGATACGCCTGTATGATTACACGACTGTTAAAACATTTGAGCCTTATATAAATCCAAAATTGAATCTGAAACTGACAGCCTTCAGATTGGGCAGTGTTTCAGTTGGATTCGTCTGCAATACAAACTATTTTTTCAGCAGGAAGAGCATGGATTATTATCGGACCCTTCAGATCTGGACCCCTGATCCTTCGCTGGAGGAATTCATTAACGCACCCAAACACAGGTACACACGGTTCGAATTGGACGGCGGAATGTTTTTTTCGTGGTAGCAGCGCGATGCAATCCAGCCCTGTCCGGATTGTTATTTTCAAATAGTCACATTTCCTGGAGATATTTTCCTTCCCCATCACAATCATTCCAGAGATAGTGTTTCACTTTGTGTGTCTGGTTATTTTTTGCCAAAGAATCACTTTTACCATCGATATTTCCCTACCCCATCACATTAATAGGATAAGGTGGTTCGGGAAGGAGGATTCTGTAATTTGCCACTTTCTGCGGGAACAAGTGACTGAAATCAGAGGAATCTGCACGCGGAAACCATCTTAACCAGATTAATCAACAAAAACAGTATATG
>JAGYMF010000188.1 GCA_018400695.1 Bacteroidales bacterium
GAGCATTTCGGGGTGCTCGCTGCGCTCGTGATCCGATGAGCATCAGTCCTGCAAATAGATACTAAAAAGAGTGAGGAACAGTGTGAGAGTGAAGAAAAAAGCAGAACTCGCATGCATCGCTCTCGCTCTGCACACTCACTCTGCTTTTTGTGGAGCATACCGGAGTCGAACCGGTGACCTCTTGACTGCCAGTCAAGCACTCTAGCCAACTGAGCTAATGCCCCAAAATCGACACAAAAATATCACTTTTTTATAGAAACTGGTCCCTCTGGCAGATTTTTTGTAGATTTTTATCATGACAGGTATCATTATGTCAGAAGAGACATACTCACTCTCTCATTGTGCAGTTGAAAAGATGACGGCCTGTTTAGAATGAGAATATTTAAGAATTGAGGGGCGGGTCGTTTGAATTTCAATTAAAATAGTGTTAATTTTAACGGCGCCAAAAAAACACATACGATGGAACGGAAAAAATCAAAGCAGGCAGACCTTGAAAATAAGAAGGGAGTGTTTCTTCAGCTTGGACTGGTAGTTGCATTATCTGTTATTCTCATCAGCTTCGAGTGGACCAGCAAACCTGACCAGGACGATGATACGGAGATGGTAAAGCAGATTGAGTTTGAGGATGAGATGATCGTAACCAGGAGAGAGGAGCCACCAGAAGAACAACCCAAACCTGAAACTCCCAAAGTAGCAGAAGTGCTTGATATTGTTGAGGATGATGTGGAAATCGATGATTTTGATTTCGATATGGAGGTGGATGATGATACGGAATATGACTTCACCATGGTGGACGATGATGAGGAGGAGATTGATGAAGAGGAGATCTTCTATATCGTTGAAGACATGCCCACTTTTAACGGCGGTGATCCGGCCATAGAGTTCAGAAAGTATATCTCCAACAACCTTGACTATCCGGAAATTGCTGCTGAGAATGGCATCAGTGGCCGTGTAATTGTTCAGTTTGCTGTAAATTCAACTGGAAAAGTTGTGGATGCTGTCGTGGTACGACCGGTGGACCCGGCACTCGATAAGGAGGCTATCAGGGTGGTGATGGCATCACCACCATGGACCCCCGGAAAGCAACGGGGAAAAGCGGTGAAGGTGCTCTTTACCTTCCCTATTAATTTTGTATTGCAGTAAGATGATTAAAATAAGATCAGATAGAGGCCGGATATACCGGCCTTTTTTTTTATACTACATCTGTTTGATGCGTTAATTATTTTTCTAAATTAGCTACTGACAAAAAACAATAATCCATGAAGAGACTTATACCCTTTTTACTGTCAGCGATCATCCTCTCATCCTGCGCCTCTACCACGAAAAACATGCAGAGAGGGAATTATGATCAGGTTATCCATAAGACCACGAAAAAGCTGATCCGAAAACCCAGGGCAAAGGATGCTGAGGCGATGGACAGGGCCTATGTGCTGGCCAATGAAAGAGACCTGGAAAGGGTAGCATTTCTGGAGAGAGAAGATAATCCCGATTATTACGATGAGATGTTCGCGCGCTATGCCAGCCTGAAAGAACGGCAAAGAAAGGTGCGTACCGTTACCCCGCTGACCATTGACGGGAAAACCTATAGCTATGAATATGTGGATTATGACGCTAAAATTATTGAATCCAAGAACAAGGCTGCAGAAGAATTTTATACCAACGGTAAAAAACTGATGAATCTTGCCCTTTCAAAAGCAGATTTCCGGGAGGCCTATTATCAGCTAAAGCGTGCGGATGAATATGGCGGACATAAATTTCCTGATATCGAAGTAATGATTCATGAAGCAAGGCTGAACGGAATCAGCCGTGTCATCGTGGTACCCGAAAACAGGGACCCCCATATCGGTATCCCGCAGATCGATCTTGAACACCTGGTTGCGCTCGATACAAGGGGCCTTAAACGTGATGACTGGACCGAATATCACTTTAAACATGTGGATCGCAATATGGAGTATGATTATGAGATGTTTGTGCGGGTACTTTCCATAGATATCTCTGATAACATTGAAAAGGAATCTAAACAGGATTATAAGAGAAAAAGTACCACGGAATTTGATTATGCGCTGGATAACAACGGAAATGTGATGAAGGATACGGCCGGGAACGATATCAAGATCTATAAGGATGTCGCAGCTACCATGATAAAAAAGGAGCGGATAAAAACATGCAATATCAGGGGCGAAGTTGAGATCCTTTCGATCGCCGGTGAACCCCGCGGTTCTATCGCCAAAGTACCGTTCTCTGCCTCCAGTAAATTCGAAAATCTCTCCTATGATCTTATCGGAAACCCTGAAGCAGTGGATGCAGGAACCAGGAACCTGACCAAGCAGAAGCCCGAACCCTTCCCTGCAGAGGCTGTTATGGTAAAACAATGTATCGATGCTGCCAAACCTGCGGTACAGGAGATCATCCTGGATACCGGGAATACATATATTAACTGATAGTGAAGGACGATTTGCTGTGAAGATCATTTTGTCCCTGTGTTGAGACTGCGTTAATTTTATTACTTTTGCAGCCTCACAGATATGATGTATGGGCGATTACTGGGATCATAGACCGCAAAAGGAATCAGCAGTGCTGATCGGGGTGATTGGACGGGAGCAGACCGAGGAGGAGACAAACGAATACCTCGACGAACTGGCCTTTCTTGCTGAGACAGCGGGAGCTTCTCCTGCTGGATTTTTTACCCAGCGGATCGATACACCCAATGCAAAAACATTCATCGGTACAGGAAAACTTGCGGAGATCAGGGATTTTGTAATTGAGCATGAGGTTGATCTTGCCATTTTCGACGATGAGCTGCAACCTACCCAACTGCGAAACATTGAAAAGGAGCTGAAGATTCGTATTCTCGACCGTACCAACCTTATCCTGGATATCTTCGCCCAGCGTGCCAAAACTTCCCATGCCAAAGTCCAGGTGGAGCTTGCACAATACCAATACCTCCTCCCACGATTAACACGTATGTGGACACACCTGGAGCGGCAAAGGGGCGGCATCGGGCTTCGTGGACCAGGGGAGACAGAGATTGAGACCGACAGGCGGATTATTCGTGACAAGATCAGCCGGCTGAAGGAGCAGCTTGAGAAGATCGACCGGCAAATGAGCAACCAGCGAAAAAACCGGGGTAAAATGGTGCAGGTGGCACTGGTGGGCTATACAAACGTTGGGAAGTCCACCCTTATG
>JAGYMF010000189.1 GCA_018400695.1 Bacteroidales bacterium
TAACCATGCTTATTGCCCTTTTGCCACTTTTCCACCAGGTTGAACTGCCGGAAAAAAAACTTCAGCCCCGGGAGCTTTTATTATACCTCCTGAAGGCATTTAAGCCAATGCTGATTATAATCACCGGTTTTGCAGTTCTCTCGCAGTTGAAATGGGCATTGGATTATCATTTCAATGATTTTGCAGCAAGGATAATACTGGCAGCAGTTGCATCGATCATCGTTACACTTCTTCTTGCCACTCTGACACTTTACTACCGCAATCAGCTACCAGTCAATATTGTCAGCCTCCGGAAAAGCATTTTCATTCCGGACAGAAGGTACAGGATCGTATTCTGGAGCATACTGACATTGTTAGTCTTCACACAATTACTGTGGGCTGTCCAGCATAATTTCAGAGATATCATTCTGCGCCTGGCAGTTACTGCAGGAATTTCCTGGTTGATTGTTTTACTGTTAGCGCGTTTTGTAGCCGCAGTGCGCAAAAACAGGCACAGGGGGCTCAATGCTTTGATCCGGGATTTCCACCTGCCTTTTTGGGTTTGTCTCAGCCTGCTTTTTCTTACGGTCTACTTCTATTTTGGATCAAAATATTATTATGGGGGTGTAAACAAGGACCTGGGGATCATTGCATTCGCAATCATGCTTGTGGGTCAGCTAACAGCATTGCTCTTTTTTATGAAGCATTCCAGGCAGCTGCGCCGGATATGGACAGTGTTGATCATTTCCACGCTGGGTTTATCAGTCCTCTTCCAGGGAATTGGTTTGTATGCCACCCTTGCAGAAAAGGCGGTGGCGTTTTCCCTGTTAAATGTGGACATAACCCTGATCGGAGATGCAAAAATGATTGATGTTGTACTGCCTGGGATTGTTTTCATCTCGATCATTGCCCTTACCATCTTTCGCAGGAGGAGCGAACAGGCCATCACCAGGTTGCGGTCTGATGGAGCCCTCTACCTCTTATCCATCCTTTACCTGCTGGGGTTCATCTTTTTATGGAACCCGTTAGCGATTTACGCATCCTATCCGACGAGCTTTGATTTCACTGCTTTCGACATACTAAAAAACAACATCCTTAATTTTGTATTGGCCTTTGCGTCCCTGACTACCATATATTTTCTCGTTCCCGGTAAGATCAGAACCCTGCTGCTGATCATCGCAGCCTCGGCAGCAGCAATTGGCTTCCTGCACAACACCATTGTTCCCATCAACATGGGCACACTGCAGGATGCTGTTTTCCTGAAGAAGGATAACCTGGCGAAGCCTGTTCCGGTATATTTTGCCGAGGGCATCGGGATCCTATTCATTGTTTATGGCATTGTATGGCTGTTCCGGAGAGGATATCATAAGCAATTCCGGTATGCCCTGATCGCCCTGAACATTGTTTTGATAACACACAGCCTGGTTGTTGCGGGCAGTACCGGTTCATTTTTTCAGAAGCAGGATGTGCAGCCCAATCCCACGAGTGCTGTTTCTTTCTCGAAGGACGGGCAGAATATTGTGGTGCTTGTTCTCGATATGTTTCACGGTTGGTACGTGAACAGGATCATGGAAGAGGAGCCCGAACTAAAGGAGCTGTATAACGGATTTGTTTGGTATCCCAACACGCTGTCAGTCTCCTCCATCACAGGATCTTCGATAGGTGCAATGCTGGGTGGGTATCCATATACCATCGATAAGTTAAACCAGGACGCTACCCTGCCACTGCACCATAAGATAACTGACATTGTTTCCGGGTTTAATACAGAGATCAGGAACAGGGGTTACGGATTTTCGGGCAACCGTGTGATCTATTCGACGGTAGACAGCATCAGGTACGACACATTTTTACCGAAGTGGCACGACAACTGGGATCATTTGAAGAGCAAACTCAATATCGGTCTTGCCAGGGAGGTCAACTTTGATCTGCTCTGGAACAACGCCGCGTTTTACAGCGTCCCACTCATCTTTAAACCCAGGATCTATAACCAGGGAGAATGGCTGATGGGCGAAGTGGAAAACAACCAGAATACCAGCAGAACACAGCCATACAATTTCCTGAGGCTGCTGCCACACATCTCGAATACAGAAAGTCCGCAGCCCAATTTTATTTATCTTTACGGGTCAGCAACACATCATCCGTGGGATATTATTGATGAGGATGGAGTCATACAGACAGATGTATCACCCTATGAAAACAACAAATGGGCCCTGAAAACACTGGCTTCCTGGTTGGCGTGGATGAAAGAGAATGAAGTGTATGACAATACGAAGATCATTTTAGTTTCGGATCATGGGCCTCACTGGTGGTATTATAAAGGTGAGGTTGATACCGACATTCCAATCATACCAAATACCCGGGTGAAGAGGATCAATGAATACGCCATGGGTCTGTTTGCACTGTTGCTTGTGAAGGATTTTGAAAAAGAGGGGGCACTAAAAGAGGACTGGCGTTTTATGAGCAATGCAGATGTAAACGCCATCGTTCTTGATGAAAATGATCCGACGAAGTCAGCACCTCCCCTGTCGAGAACGCTGCCATCATCGGAGGTTCTCTGGGAGCGAAAACTATGGGAATTAAATCAGCTGCGCATCATACAGCAATTTGAAGTTAAAGACAATATGTACGATTTAAATAACTGGAAAATAGTTGACTAAAAGATGGATCTGTTGAACCACATCCTTGCTCCTTTTGTGTTCATCATTGAACAGGTCTTCCTGTTCAGCTACAACCTTACCGGAAATTACGGTGTCGCTGTGGTGTTGTTGAGTTTTGCAATATCGCTGCTGTTACTGCCTGTCTTTATGCTGATTGAACGGGCCAAAAAACGGGACGATGCAGTGAAGCGGAAGATGAAACCCGTGCTCGATGAGATTAAAAGGTGCTACAAGGGGCAGGAGCGGTATTATTACATCCGCACCCTTCACCGGCAGCATGGTTACAATTCGTTCAGGGCACTGGTCCCGGTGCTGACCCTGCTGCTGCAGATCCCCTTCTTTATTGCTGCCTACCAGTTCCTGGAACACTATGAGCCCCTTGTGGGACAGGGGTTCCTGCTGATCGACGATTTGAGTGCCCCCGACAGGCTGTTGGGCAAGGTGAACCTGCTGCCGATCCTTATGACCATCGTGAACCTTGTCACGGCGTGGTTCTACACCCGCAACGGTGATACCGGGGAACGCAGGCAGATGCT
>JAGYMF010000019.1 GCA_018400695.1 Bacteroidales bacterium
GGGCCGGCCCGGGTTCGAACCGAGGAGGAGGCACGACGACGAGCTCACGAAAACCGAGGATACCAGGTTTGAGTAATCCCCTTTCCCGCTCAATAAAAGGGACACTATTTTCGAATGGGGTCCCTTTATCATTTGTCCAAAACTCTTGCGGGCCGGCCCGGGTTCGAACCGAGGAGGAGGCACGATGACGAGCTCACGAAAACCGAGGATACGAGGTTTGAGTAATCCCCTTTCCCGCTCAATAAAAAGGAGTAGCCTCACGGCACTCCTTTTTCTTTTCCCAGGACCTTCTATTGAAAATTAATCTAAATAATTTTTATTTGAACATATGTTCATATAAATTTGATCTCAAAATCACACCCCTTATGCTTAAACACATTGCTTTAACGGTAAATTCCGAAGATGAGATCAAGGATTTTTATACTGACCTGCTGGACTTTCGGCTGACAAAACAGTTTTCGCTCGATGAAACGTTTGGTCAGAACATTTTCAACCTTTCAGGTCAGGCCAGTGTATATTACATGACCCATTCCGATCTTGACCTGGAAATTTTCCTGGGGCCACACAAGGAGAAAAAGGCATATGCGCATATTTGCCTGGCTTACCGGGAAGCTGAAATGATCTGCCAGAGGGCAGCAGACCAGGGCTACAGAACTTACACCAAGAAGAACCCCGGCAAGGACACCTATTTCATCTGGGACAAAAGCGGAAACCTGTTCGAGGTAAAACATACAGAATGAGTATAAACCGATCCCGATCCGGACAGGACATCCCCACGATGATGACAAAGCAGATCTCCGACATCATGTTACATAACTAATAATCACTGTCGCTCATAAAGCACATGCCACTTCCGGATTTTTCCCTTCGACTGCTGCCGCAATTTTTCTGTCAGTCTTTAATTTTAAATAAGTCTAAATTAACTTGACATCCGACAGTATTCTGTGTACCTTTACTGTAGCACTAAATATGGAAGGAGGTAACACCATGAAAACAATAACAAACATCTACGATGATTCCGGTTGGACAGAGGCACAGGAATATCCCAACGGGACCATGCAAAAAATCCTGCACGACGACCAGGGTGTCAGGACCCTGCTCCTGAAATTACCAAAAAATTTTTTCATGGAACCGCATGCACATATTACCGCTGAACAACACTTTGTGCTGCAGGGGGAATATACCATTGGGGGAAAACAATTTACAGAAGGAACATTCCAGGACATTGCCCCCCACGAGGAGCACGGCCCTTTTGCATCAAAAAAAGGAGCAATCATCCTGATAACCTGGTATCCAATAGCATTATAATCTACTCAAAACATCAGCTTCTGGTATCAGATATAAGCTGAATAATGAAACGAATTGACCCGTTCGCAGTGTTCATTCGCCAAACCGGTAACCAATGCCTGATTCGGTAATCAGCAACTGTGGCTTTGATGGATCGTCTTCGATCTTTTTTCGCAATTGTGCCACGAAGACCCTGAGGTATTGTGTCTGCTCGAGGTAACTGTAACCCCAAACCTCTTTCAGGATGTATTGATGGGTAAGCACCCGGCCATGGTTCTTGGCAAACAATTGCAGCAGCGCAAATTCTGTGGCTGTAAATTTCAGTATCTCGTTGTCCTTCCTGACAGTGTGGCTTACCATATCGATCATGAGGGAGCCGAACATCATCTCCTGATCATCCGGCTTCTGGTCGGCCGTTCTCAATGCCGCACGTATTCGTGCAAGCAACTCACCCGTCCTGAAGGGCTTGGTCAGATAATCATTGGCTCCGTTATCAAGTGCCAATATGATATCTTCTTCCGAGCTTCTCACAGAGAGCACAATAACTGGTTTATAATACCACTCCCGCAGCTTTTTCAGAATCTCATGTCCGTCAATATCGGGCAATCCAAGGTCAAGCAGAATCATGGCAGGATGATACGTGGCAGCATCGACCAGCCCGGATTTTCCATTGACCGATTGTATGATACGGTAGCCACTGGCTGATAAAGTAATTTCAAGCAATCTTCTTATCTGAAGTTCATCATCAATTACCAGTATGATCGCTTTATCGTCCATAGTATATATTGCTACATTTCATTCATTTCAGGTATTTCTGATGGAATGCTGATCCTGAAGCCCGCCCCACCAGTTGCAACATTCTCAACCGCAATCATTCCATTATGGGCCTCGACAAATCCTTTCACGATAGACAACCCGAGGCCCAATCCGCCAGTCTGACTGCCATCCACCTTGAAAAACTTCTTAAACACATTTTCAAGCATGTCTTCCGGAAAACCAGGACCACTGTCAATCACCTCAAGGATCAGGTTACCATGCTCATAATTGATCCTGGTTTCGATTACTGAAGTTGCCGGGGCATATTGTGTTGAGTTAAACAACAGGTTATAGAGGACATGTTCCATCAGGCCAAAATCGATCTTCACAAGTGGCATCTCTTCAGGAATGGACACCTTCAAAACAAATGGCTTCAGCTCATCCTTCAGATCCGCGGCAACATTGTTGACAAGGTCATTAATATCATACCAGTCGAGTCTGACAGAGATGTGGCCGCTCTCCAGTCTCGTGATATTCAGAAGGTTTTCAATCAGCCGGTTCAGACGCAGGGAGGCTGTAAATATCTCTGAGCACAATGCTGACCGTACATCCTGTGAAATGGAGGAATTCAAGATGGAATCTGACGCTCCCATAATGGTGGCCACCGGTATCCGCAATTCATGGGAAATGGAATTAAACAGCGTTTTATAGAGGCGGTCAGACTCATCCAGGAACCTGACTTTCTGAGCCAGTTCGCCCAGGAACTCTCGCTCAAGCGCATTTGAAATCTGTACAAGAAATGTATCCCAGTAGGATTCCTGGTCATCCCTGACAGGACCCTGCTGCCTTACCAACAATACCCCCGGGTTAATTCTTGTGCCCCCCAGCGGAAACAGGGAAACATGCAAATCACTGAATTTACCGGTATGGGACCCGGCCTTTTTTGAATGCGCAAAAACCCATTCTGCGGCATGCATCTCGTCCGTTGTCAGCGTTAAGCCACCCCCGGAACGATCAGACAAAACAAGTTTATTGTTCCCATCCTGGAGCAAAAAAACAGATTCCAGGAAGAAGTGGCTCTTCAACTCTTCGCCTGCCACCTTCAGCACCTCATCTATTCCGCTCGCTTTAGAGAGCTCCTTGGTCAGCTGAAACAGTGCATTGGTCCGCTTCTCCCTCTCCCTGGCCAGCTTCTCCTGTCTCCGCACCCTGGTTGTCAGCACCCCGTTCACAAATGCAATAATAAAGAACAGGGCGAAAATGAGGATATCTTCCGTTTTTTCAATATGAAATGTGTGGTGCGGCGGGATATAATAAAAGTTCCATGCCAGGGCGCTTAAGGTCGACGATAACAATACCGGACCAACCCCCATAAAGGTCGAGAGAATCGAAACCACGAACAGAAGAATGAATGAAACAACGTGATAGTTCTGTAAAGTGGCCATTGGGGTACATATCAATGCTGTAATCCCCACAATAAAAATTGAGAGCAGGTACTGGCTCAGTTTTGAGTTGAATGTCTGAACCAGGAATGTGTGTATTGCACTGTTCCGGATCATCAATGATTTTTTTATCCCGTTCAAAGCTACAAACAACTTCTGAATTACTGGCCGCCTAAACCTTCCAGAAATTCCTCGTAAACAGAATCAGGATCGTATAAATCTCCAGCCTGCCAAGCAACATCAGCATGGTTAACAAAACCTTTGCCAGCGCAGGCAGATGAGCAAAGTTTGCAGCTGGTCCCACGGTTCCGATACCAGGCCCGATCCCTGCCATACATGTCGCTGCAGAACCTCCCGATGTTTTCCAGTCAACTCCCATTAAAACCAACAATACTGTACCAACAACAAAAACAGCAAGATAGATGATCATAAAGGTGAGAATAGAGACATTGGACTCCTCCTGGATCGCATTTCCGTTCAGCCTGACCGACAAAACCGCATTGGGGGAGATCAACTGACGAAACGTTCTTGAAATATTTTTATACAGTACCAGGTGCCTGGCCATCTTTATCCCTCCAGCAGTAGAACCGGTACTGCCCCCCAGGAACATGGCAAAGAATAGGATGATCCATGCATACCGGGGCCACTGCAGGTAATCTGCAGTGGCATATCCTGTACAGGTAACCACAGAGATCACCTGGAAAAAACCCTCCCTGAAAGAAAGCTCAAATGGCTTGTCCATCTGGAAAAACAGGGTGAAAGTCATGAAAAACCCGATCAGTAACACAACCACTAGGTAAAACTTCACCTCTTCGTTGGCCCGTATCTTCTCAAACTCCCGGTTAACGAGGAAGAAGTGTATGATGAAGTTCATCCCCGACAGCAACATAAAGATCATCACAACATACTGTATGTAAGGAGAATAATCTCCTATACTGTTGTTTTTTGGAGAGAAACCGCCTGTAGCGATCGTTCCGAACGCGTGACAAACACTTTCAAAGAGGTCCATCCCTCCAAAGAGCAGAAGCACTGTTTCAATGAAGGTAAGGGCCACATAGATCAGCAGCAGACGATAGCCTGCAGATTTGGTTTTGGGTACGATCTTCTCCTGCATGGACGATTCAAGCGTAAACAGATGGTATCCGCCAATCTGCAACATCGGCATCAGCAATATCACCAGGACGATGATTCCAATACCGCCAATCCAGTGGGTCAGGCTCCTCCAGAACAGAATCGATTTCGGAAGCGATTCAATCTCTGTCAGAATAGAAGACCCTGTTGTGGTAAACCCGGAAACTGATTCAAAAAAAGCGTTGATGAATAAAGGTATGGCGCCGGAAAAGATGTAAGGCAGACAGCCAACCAGGCTTATCGTCAGCCATGACAATGTAACAGTCAGATAAGCATCTTTCCTGGTCAGGCGATCACCCTCCTGCTGATGTGTAAGGAGATGCAGCACGACTCCAGGGGTAATTGCAACAAGAG
The DNA here is from genome assembly GCA_018400695.1 of Bacteroidales bacterium. Classification (GTDB taxonomy): domain Bacteria; phylum Bacteroidota; class Bacteroidia; order Bacteroidales; genus M55B112. The sequence goes on from JAGYMF010000019.1 coordinate 4,971, forward strand.
AAGCGAAAATAAACGGTCCGGGAGGTTCCGAGAAAATAAGCGCGATAACAGCAGATACCAGCAATGCGCCGGCCACAATAAACAGATTCCGGCTAATGACTTTGAATACGATATTGAAATTAATGATACCGTTCATCAGATAACAGATTTACGCAGCAGGATACAGGAATATACTTACCAGGTCGTTGCAATGGTTCAGCCTACCTGTTCTTCCTGTAGTTATCCCTCCAGTAAATAAATAACAACCAAAGCGCGGCAACCAATACAAACAGGAAGACCAAAACAATCAATAAACCCCTGAATATCTGACTATTAATTATAAATAACAATGTCATCACCGGTTTGCATTCAATGGTTGGTGTAAAATTGAAACCTATTTTATAAACAGGATGTAAGGAATGTCGGAAAGTGCATAAAGATTTTATAAAGATGGACCCCGGTGTGTCTTTCCCCGGGCAACCGAGGCAAAGATTCCCAGGAAGCAAAAAACAGCAAACAGGCTGAAAGCGATCTGCATGGATTGAAGGAAAGGTCCGTGCATCTCGGGGGTGATCTCCGTCTTACCGATCAGCACCGAAAACAGGATCAGTACAATGCCCATGCTCAGCATCTGTCCGATCATCCGCATCGTCCCGACCGACCCCGATGCCACTCCGTAGTACCTCGAATCGACCGAACTCATAATAGCATTGGTATTGGGCGAAGAAAAAAGGGCAAAACCGATCCCTATAAACGACAGCACAAAGAAAAAATAGCCAAGAGACGTGTCATATCCCGCAAAAGCAAGCATCGCCAGGGCCACCGTAGTAAATGTCATCCCTGCTGATGCAAGCACGCGCGGCTGTATCCGGTCCGACAACCGCCCGGTTAACGGCGAAAAAACCGCCATGATCACCGGCTGAATAACCAGGACCAGTCCGGCTTCGGCAGGAGACATCCCCTTGATATACTGAAAGTAAAAACTCAGCAGGAATCCAACCCCGAACGTGGCACTGTAGTTGATCAACGCAGCCAGGTTGGACCACGCAAACACCCGGTTCATCCGGAACAACCCGATCTCCATCAGCGGATCCTTCGTTACCGTTTCCAGCCTGACAAACAGCACGAGTGAAACAATACTCAGCAAAAGCAACGGGTAGCCAATAAGATCAGGCACCTGCGACAAACTCACCATCAGGACCGTAAGCGCAAACATATAGAGCAGCGTACCCCTGTAATCGAACGTCCCCCTCTTTGCACCGGTCCACTCCCCCTTCAGCTTCCAGAATACCATGAGAACAGAAAAAATCCCGATCGGCACCAGCATCCAGAAAATACTCCTCCATCCAAAATACTGGGTAAGAAATCCGCCTGCAAAGGGGCCTGCTGAAAGCCCGGCATAAACGGCCGATACATTGATCCCCAGAGCCTTTCCGCGTTCACCCGGGGGAAACACAGAACTGATAATCGCCACACCTGTTCCGAAGATCATGGCGCTTCCGATTCCCTGGAATACCCGCGAAACAATGAGCCAGTAAATACCGGGCGAAAGGGCTCCTGCAGCACTCGATACGGTGAAAAGAATCAGCCCATATGTGAAAATCTTCTTCCTGCCGGCAATATCTGCCAACCGGCCAAAAGGCAGCAGAAATACCGCGGTGGCAAGCAGGTAGGTAGTAGCTGTGAGGTTCAGCAGGATCGCATCTGCCCCCAGGTCCCTGCCTACTGCCGGAAGAGCCACATTGAGTGCCGCACCCATGAACGGCGTCAGAAAAGCTGCAATCGTGGCCACAACCAACGCCATATACTTCTCCTGCTTTGTCGTACCTGTTTCTTCCATAACGAAGCTGTCAGAATGATCTGCAAAGTTATAAGAAACATTGGCTTTTTTTCGGCTTCAAAAATCAAGGTTTTTTAGTATATTGCCGTTCAGAGCATTTCGCAGTACAAATCAATACGCAAATGAGTAAAAAAATTGAACTGGAGTACACTTTCAACACATCTCCCCATGTCCTTTTCAACCGGTTAAGTACCCCCGCAGGACTTTCAGAATGGTTCGCTGATGATGTCAACCTGAAAAACGGCATGTTCTCCTTTGTTTGGGACGACACTGAGCAATTTGCTGAGATCATATCTAAAAAGGACAACAAACACATCCGGTTCCGGTGGACAGATGAAGATGAAGATTCCTATTTTGAATTCCGGATCCAGAAAGATGAGCTGACGGGTGCGCTGGCACTTTTTATCACCGATTTTGCAGATGCGGGTGAAGAAGAGGATACCCAAGATCTATGGGACTCACAGATCGCAGAGCTGAAACATGCAATAGGTTTATAAAATCAATTGCCGATCGCCCAAAATAAGTTACTTTTACTGCCGTTTTCAGTATACAGGATTTGATATGCGTAAGAAGTGAAACGATTACATTACCTCGTCATAAAATCATTCTTAGGTCCACTCATCCTTACCTTTTTCCTTGTGATCTTCATCCTGCTGATGCAGTTCCTGTGGAAATACATTGACGACCTGGTGGGTAAAGGGCTGGAGAACAAAGTACTGGCTGAGTTCCTCCTCTATTCGGTAGCGAGCATGGTCCCCATGGCCCTTCCCCTGGCGGTGCTGCTGGCCTCGCTGATGACATTCGGTAACCTGGCCGAAAACCTGGAGCTGCTGGCCTTCAAGACCTCCGGCGTATCGCTCAACAGGATCATGGCACCGCTTATCTATGTGGTCGTCGTCATTACCATCGCTGCCTTTGTGTTCGCAAACTATGTCATGCCTGTTTCGAACCTCAAGCTGCAATCGCTGCTGTACGATATCAGGCGACAACGGCCTGAGCTACAGATTCAACCGGGCGTATTCGACAATACCATGGATGGCTACTCTATCCGTATCGGCGACCAGGACACCAAAACCAAACTACTGAAGGATATCTGGATCTACGACCACACCGACAAAGCGGGGAATGTGCATGTAACGGTGGCTGATTCGGGATTCATGAAGATGTCGAGCGACGAAAAACACCTGGTACTGACACTCTATAATGGCCACAGCTACGTGGAGCTACAGAAAACAAAAAAGAGAAATGAACCAAAAAGCTATCCCCACCGGCGGGATAAATTTGCAAAACAGGAGATGCTGATCGAACTCACCGGCTTCGGACTAAACCGCACCGATCAAAGCCTGTGGAAGAACAGTTTCTCCATGATGAACCTCGGACAGCTGAAACATTTTGAAGATTCCCTGGACAATGATATCGGTAAACTACAGCTGTCTGTAAATGACATGGTCAAAAACAGTACCATCAAGAAAGAGAAAAGAAATATCTATAAACACCTTCCGGCAGCAAGTGCCGTAACGGAGAAAGATACCTCACTGGCAGACACATCGCTGGCGGTCTCCCCCGAACCGGTCATTCACAAGCTCAACGTCGATACGATCTACAACGACCTGACCACGATACAGAAACGACGCGCCGTCTCCCAGGCCATCAACCTCGCGCGGACCAATAAATCGTTTATTGCCACGAACGCCAACAACGCCGGGTATAAAATCAAACGGCTCAGAAGATACCAGATCGAAAAACACCGGAAATTCACCCTCTCACTGTCATGCCTGATCTTCTTCTTCATCGGTGCACCACTGGGCGCCATCATCAGGAAAGGCGGCCTGGGTGTTCCGGTTATTGTCAGTGTGCTGTTCTTCCTGGTCTGGTATATGATCTCCATCACCGGTGAGAAATTTGTCAGGGAAGATATGGTCGCTCCTTTTGCCGGTATGTGGATCGCCTCCTCTATCCTTATCCCCCTCGGGATTTTCCTCACCTATAAGGCAGCCATGGACTCCGTTATCCTGAATATCGACTCCTATTTTGTCTTCCTGAAAAGGGCAAAAGAGGCCATTAGAAAAAGATTCCAGCAGTAAAATGAAGCTACTGATCCTCAGCACAAAACTCCCTTATCCTCCCAGAGACGGGGGGGCCATCGCCACACTGAACCTGGCAACAGGACTTGCAAAAACCGGTATCAGCGTCACCATGCTCTCCTTCAATACTTCAAAACACTATTTCCCTCCCGAAAAGATCCCCGCTGAACTGCAAAATATAATCCGTTTCGATACCATCAATCATGACACGGCCATCAGACCCCTCAGGGTAATCCTTAACCTGCTCTTCTCACAAAAACCATACATTGCCGTACGTTTTCAGAGCAGAAAATTTTCCGCTGCCCTGACCCGGCTGCTGAAAACTGAGAAATTTGATTTTATCCAGCTGGAAGGGCCCTACCTGTTCACCTATCTTCCCCTGATAAAGGAATATTCAGCTGCAAAAATCACTTACCGGGCCCACAATGTGGAACACGAAATCTGGGAACGGAGGTGGAATAATGAACCCTGGATGTTGGCAAAATGGTATTACAGGATACTCGCAGAAAGAATCAAAAGCCTGGAAATTAAGCTGCTGGAGCAGATCGACCTGCTGATCCCCATTTCCGAACGGGACAGCCGGAATTTGACGGCTGAACGCCCGGTGGTCCGCAGCATCACCATCCCCGCCGGTATCGATATGTCGGCCTACCCTTCCCCCACCGAAGAACCGCCTTCAGCCAAAGATATCTGCTTTATCGGGGCGCTCGACTGGGCCCCGAACCAGGAGGGGCTGATCTGGTTTATATACAAGGTGCTGCCCCACCTGCTGGAACGTGAGCCGCGCTTCAGACTACATGTGGCCGGAAGGAACGCGCCGGAGAGGTTTATCCATAAACTGGCCCATCCAGCTATCATTTACCAGGGCGAGGTGGAAGATGCCGGAGAATTCATGAACAGGTTCCGCGTGATGGCAGCACCCTTGCTATCTGGCAGTGGCATCAGGGTTAAGATACTGGAAGGCATGGCGCGTGGGATGTGCATCGTTACAACCACCATCGGTGCTGAGGGTATTCCTGCCGAAAATGGCAGGCACCTGATGATCGCAGATGACGGCCGGGCGTTTGCGGAGACTGTCATAAAGCTATTGGACAATACATCATTATCGAACACCATGTCAACAGAAGCCCGGAAGTTTATCCTGGAAAAATTTGATACCTTTACGATCGCTTCCGCCCTGGGAGATCTCTATAAAAAAATGTCATGATCACCTGGCAAATCATATTCTGGTTCTCCCTGCTGCTGGTCTTTCACTCCTACGTGATCTATCCGTGGCTGCTCCAGGTGCTTTCATCAGGCAAAAAGGATTTCGTAAAGGCTGACAGTGAAACGGCGTTCCCCCCGGTAACGATCCTTATGTCGGTACACAATGAAGAGAAGATCCTCCCTGCCAAGCTGGATTCCATCCTCGCATCTGATTATCCCCCGGAAAAGCTTACGGTGATCATTGGATCGGATGCCTCGACCGACCGCACCAACAGCATTCTTCAGGAATATGAAAAAAAAGATGCACGAATCCACTGCCTTCTCTTCTCCGAACGCAAGGGAAAGCCGGGTGTGATCAACAGGCTCGTGGAAAGCACCGCTGATGAAATCATCATCATGACCGATGCCAAAGTGATCTTCCATGAACAGACGGTAAGTTCGCTGGCGCAGCACTTCAGCAACCCCGAAACAGGTATCGTTGGAGGAAATATCCTGAATAAAACCGTGGAGAAGAACGGTGTATCGATCCAGGAGAAAGCGTTCATGTCCAGGGAGATCCTGATGAAATACCGGGAAGGGCTGATATGGGGCGCGACTGTTGGTGTGTACGGCGCGATCTATGCCATAAGGAAAAATCTCTATTCGCCTGTGCCGGAAGGTTTTGCAGTGGATGACTTTTTCATCTCACTCAATGTGCTCAGGAAACAGAGACGCGCCCTGCTCGATATCAATGTGATCACCTACGAAGATGTTCCCAACCTCCTGTCGGAGGAGTACCGCAGGAAGGTCAGAATCGCTACAGGAAACTATCGCAACATGCGGTATTTTGCAAGGGAACTCCTGACCCCATGGCGCGGCGCTTCTTTTGCCTATATCTCCCACAAGGTGATCCGGTGGCTCGGTCCCTTTATCATCCTCGCCTTCCTGGTATCAAATATTTTCCTCTTCCGGTCAGCAGAACTCTACCGCTACACCCTCTACGCTGCAGGAATCATCGGCAGTTTACCGATTATTGACTATTTTCTGAGTAAAATCGGAATACATATTGTAATTTTGCGGTTCGTAAGGCATTTTGTCACCATGAACATTGCATTGTTACATGGATTTATTAATAACCTTGGAGGAATTAAAAGTGATGTCTGGCAACCAACCAACAGATAAAGAGCTCAATCTGAATACCATAGACGAGGCGATAGAGGATATCCGGAATGGAAAGATCATCATAGTCGTTGATGATGAAGACAGGGAAAATGAGGGCGATTTTATTGCTGCTGCAGAGCTGACCACCCCGGAAACGATCAATTTTATGGCCGTGCACGGCCGCGGGCTGATCTGTGCCGCGATCACGGACGAACGGTGCAAGGAGCTGGACCTGCCCATGATGGTGAGTTCTGACGCAAACACAAGCAGCCACAATACTGCGTTTACCGTGTCGGTTGACCTGCTGGGGCGGGGAACAACCACCGGGATCTCAGCATCCGACCGCGCCAAGACTGTCCGCGCACTGGTAGATCCTTCCACCAAGCCGCATGACCTCGCGCGACCGGGCCATATCTTTCCCCTGAAGTCCAAATTCCTCGGGGTATTGAGGAGGGCAGGACATACGGAGGCAGCAGTAGACTTCGCCAAACTGGCCGATCTGAAACCGGGCGGCGTCCTGGTGGAGATCATGAACGAAGACGGAACCATGGCCAGGCTGCCAGAACTGGTAAAGATCGCAGAGAAATTCAACCTGAAGATCGTGACCATCAAGGACCTGATCTCTTACAGGCTCCAATCGGAAAGCATCCTGGTCAAAGGAGTGGAGGTCAACCTTCCCACAGCCTTTGGTGATTTTAAACTTACCCCTTTCATACAGAAATCCAATGGCATGGAGCATGTCGCGCTGACCAAAGGCAGCTGGACAAAAGATGATCCTGTACTGGTGCGGGTCCACTCATCGTGCGTTACCGGCGATATCTTTGCCAGTTACAAATGCGATTGCGGAGAGCAACTGCATAAAGCAATGCAACTGGTTGAAAAAGAGGGTGCCGGCGCGATCGTCTACCTCAACCAGGAGGGACGTGGCATCGGACTGTATAACAAGATGAAGGCGTATAAGCTGCAGGAGGACGGCATGGATACCGTTCAGGCCAATATTGAACTCGGGTTTGAAGAGGATGAACGCGATTATGGCGTCGGTGCAGGAATTCTCCACGAATTGGGGATCGGAAAGATGCGCCTGCTCTCCAATAACCCGGTAAAACGAAAGGGCCTTGAAGGGTATGGTATTGAGATCGTCGAAACGATGCCGCTAACAGTGCCTCCCAACAAACATAACGCATTCTACCTGGAGACCAAGCGTACGAAAATGGGCCATTTCCTCGACCTGGCCACCTATAAGAAAAAAGATATAGAATGAGCAACCCCGGCAACCGGATCGTCTTCATGGGCACCCCGGAATTTGCCGTGGCGTCGCTGAAAGCATTTGTTGAAGCAGGTTGGGAAATCGCCGCTGTGGTAACGTCTCCCGACAAGCCGGCCGGCAGGGGAAGAACGTTGAAAAGTTCTGCTGTCAAAGCATACGCCCTCTCCGAATTGAACTGTCCCGTGCTTCAGCCGGAGAAACTCAAGGATCCGGCCTTCACCACCCAACTGAAATCGTTCAACGCTGCACTGTTCATTGTCGTCGCCTTTCGCATGCTGCCCGAGGTGGTGTGGACCATTCCCGAACATGGAACCATCAACCTGCATGCTTCCCTCCTGCCCCAATACCGTGGTGCCGCCCCTATCAACTGGTGCATCATCAACGGCGAGAAAGAGACCGGCCTGACCACCTTTCTGATCGACCATGAGATCGATTCAGGCAGGATCCTTCTGCAGGCGAAGGTCAGTATCGGTGAAAATGAGAACGCAGGAAGCCTGCACGACCGGCTGATGGCAACCGGATCACAGCTGATCGTTAAGACTGCCGACCAGTTGGTACGTGGCACCGCCAAAGCCATTGGCCAGGATACTTTCAATATCCCGGAAACAAAGTTAAAAAAAGCACCGAAGATCTTCAGGGACGACTGCCGGATCGACTGGAACAGGAGCCGGGAAGAGGTACACAACCTGGTAAGGGGACTCAGCCCCTATCCCGCTGCATTCACTACATTGCAATGCGGTAACAAGACGATGAAAATCAAGGTCTTTGAAACGATCCCGGATGAAAAAGAGACAGATGCCAAACCGGGAGCAATCCTCTCAGAAAACAACCGGTCGATCCGCGTTGCCTGTAAAAACGGAATCCTGAAAATCCTCTCACTGCAGGCTCCGGGGAAAAGGCGTATGGGGGCAGAAGAATTTCTCAGGGGATTCCAGGGTGCCATTGGTGAATGCAGAATGGTTGAGGAATCTCCAGAAGAAGACGCTTAAGTGCAGTTATCATCTACCTTCTGGCCTCCGACCGTTGCAACCCCTTCAGGTTCACCCGTACACCCTGGTCATACTCGAGATAGAGCGACAGTCCGTTGATAAACTGCAGCTGGTATGACCTGGAATATTTTCCGCTCACGAAAAACGCATAATTGTAATCCTCTATGTCGCCGAAGGTGATCTGGGAAGTCCCCTGTTCATCGAGGTACCTGAAGAATTTTCGCAGCATGAAGATGTAACTCTGACAGGTCTTCGGACTGTAACCACGGTCCTCCAGGAACGCCCGGTACTCACTGAGACGGTCCTCCTGCTCATGCCTGGAAGCCCTCAGCCAACCCGTCAGCGCATGCCACCAGTCACGCGATGACCGCTTCCCGGATTCAAAAAAATCAATCCTCGTCTGCTTTCCGTCAGGAAAACTGAACGGATCCCGGGTGTCCTGTGCTGATTGAACGGAGGCTGCCACAATCGTATTGTTTTCGTAAAATTACGGCACCTGCAGGACTTTCTAAAGTTTTGAAGATCAATTTGATTAACAATTTATGAACATCAAAACTCAAACTCCATTTCTGCCGGCTCATCATCACGCTCCTCCTCTCTTGTCCGTTTCCGTGGGAGCGCTTCCTTGTCTGAAGGCATTTTTCTGCGCAGCCAAATACGGGTACCGGGCTCTGCCCCGGTTTCCCTATCGATATCGTTGTACCTGTAGAGCATTTTGAGCTTCACTCCGTACAGCTGAGATACATCCTTAAGTGTTTGTCCCTCTTCAAGCAGATGGGTCTCATTGCCTTTTTCAGCACGTCGTCGCTTGGGCTGAAGGTAGATAACCATTCCTGAATCGAGCACGGCACCTCTGTTAATGTCGTTATACCTGCAGATCTCCCAGGGATACATATCCATCTCATCACGCAGCGATTCCGGGGTATCCCCGTGCCTGGAAATGACATACTCAATCCTGTTGTTGGTCAGAACTTCCCTGGAGGGCTTCATCTCCATCGTCCCCCTGTTAAAATCTTCAGGCATCCTGCCACCTTCCAGCACCATCTGGTCATACCTGTAAAGCTGGTTATCCTCAATGATCCTGATCAGCAGTGATGCATATTGCCGGCTGGTAGCGTACCCCGACTTCTGGAGGCCTGTGGCCCACCTTTTGTAATCGTCAGGCTTCAGCTCGAACAGCTCCGCATAACGTGGTTTACCCAACAGGAACTCAGAATGGTCAATATAAGACTGGTACACATCCCTGTATTTTCTAAAACACTCATTCTTTTCATCATCATCGTGGTAGACCTTCCTGCCGGTCCAGTCGTGACACTTAATTCCGAAATGGTTGTTGGCATTGACAGCGAGTCTGCTGTTGCCATTATCAGATTCAAGACAGCCCTGCGCCAGTGTAATACTCGCCGGAATACCGGTGCGGGACATCTCCTTCATCGCCAGCTCAGCATACATTTCAATATATGCCGGCCTGGACATCTTTTCCTGGCCCAATACCCGGAACAGTATCATCAGGCAACAACATAAGAGGACTCCTTTCCTGAACATGCGCTACAACGTTTTTTCAAAAATAACCCAAACACCCGTGTAGAATACCAATAGTTTTTAACAACACCCTTTCCTAACGTAAAAAACCTGTCATTTATTGAATAGCCGCTTCATGGAAAACAACTTGTAATTGTATCCCATCATCTGACCTGATATTCCGGTTCAGAGCGTTGCCGGTAATTATCATTCAAATATTGACCTGCAATTAACCAATAAATGCGGTACATTTAATTAAATTTGTAGCGCTGCAATGCTAACTGGAGTATAGCATCAGAACTTGTATCGGGAATTATGGGAGACTTGAACAGTAACAACATCGAAGATGTCATTGAATTGATGAACCCCATCTCGCTTGAAGAGATGGACAATGTGAAGCTGATGCGGCGCAGGGACATCAAGTTTGTTCTCCCTACACGTTCGGTCCCTGAACTGCTCATGAAGGTTAAGGAAAACTACCGGGTTCTTGAAATCGGGGGACAACGGATTCATCACTACCAAACCCTCTATTACGATACACCCGAATTTTCAATGTACCATGAACATCACAGCAAAAGGCTGAACCGATACAAGGTACGTATCCGGAAATACATGACCTCCGACATCTCCTTCCTGGAGGTCAAGTTCAAGAACAACAAAGGCGAAACCATCAAGAAACGTATTCGTCCGGAAAATCCAGGGATTATTAAAGGCCTGCATAGCGAGACATTCGTAAAGGATAATTCCCCTTACAAGGCGAGCGATATACAACCCTCCCTGCACAATGGCTTTAAAAGACTGACACTGGTACACAAATCCAATCCCGAACGGGTCACGATCGACCTGGAGCTCAATTACAGGCCGGTTAACAGCAATAAGGACCTTCACCTGCCAGGGCTCTCCGTCATTGAAATAAAACGAAACCGGGATGCAACACCTTCAGATATGATCAGCCAATTACGGTCAGCCCGTTTCCATGCAACAGGGTTTAGCAAGTACCTCATGGGCACTGCCATGCTCGAACCAGGGGTAAAGACCAATCTGGTAAAGAATAAAATCAGGCAGATCAATAAATACAATAGCATTTCCTGAGAAAATAAATTTTTTAATCCGATAACCAACCACTAAACAACTACATCGATGGAACTATTTGGAATACCACTGGTCGACACCTATCATTTCACTGAACTAATTATCAGATTTGCAATCAACACGCTGGTTATCATTATACTGGTAAGGTATCTCTATTATAAGCTAACCAACAGAAAAGACTATCTTTTTACCTATTTCCTGATTGCAACGACTGTTTTCCTGATCTGTTTCATGCTGGAAAATGTAAAACTGGAATTAGGATTTGCACTGGGACTCTTTGCCGTTTTTGGCATCATCCGTTACAGAACACAGCAGATCGAAATCAAGGAGATGACCTACCTTTTCCTGGTGATTGGCATTTCTGTAATCAATGCCCTTTCCAACAGGAAGATCAGCTATGCGGAAATAATATTTACAAACGTGGCCCTCATCACCATAACCTATCTTCTTGAAAAGGTATTCTTCCTGAGGCATGAAACACGCAAAACCATTGAATACGAAAAAATTGAACTGATCAAACCGGAAAACTACCAGTTGATGATGGACGACCTGGAGGAGCGCACCGGACTAAAGATCAACCGCGCAGAGATTGGCCGGATTAATTTTCTAAGGGATTCGGCCAGGGTACGCATCTACTACTATTCGGAAGATAACCCTGTGAATTTCGAAGATACTGACAACTATCCGTATGACGACGATGACGATTAGACATTATGAATCCATCAGACAACAGTTCTCTGCTGCTATTTGACAAAGAGGTCGGACTCAAATTCCAATTATTTAACAGTTTATTCACGGCCCTCCCTTTCCATAAAGTGGAAAAAACCGGCGTACTGGTATCCATCTTCCTGCTCCATTGCGAGGAGGGGTATGATAGTGGAAAAAGCCCTGTTGAGATTATTCATTCATTTCTGAAGCAATATACGACCTACACCTCCGAGCGTGACGAAGCAGACCTTCTTTTCCGTTTCGTCCAGTATTCGGAACGGCAGGTGGTGCTTTTCGATGCCCTGGAGGATGCAGCCTTTCCCAAGGTGACTGATATGGGAGGATCGGGTACACTGAACCACCTCCATTCAGAAGTATCACAGCAACGACTGCATGAGGAGATCAGAAAAAAATTCACGGACTTCTCCATCCGGCTGGTGCTGACGGCACACCCGACACAATTCTACCCCAACGAAGTCCTCGTGATCATCAGCGACCTCGCCAAAGCGATCAATGAAGATAATACAGCTTTGGTGAACAGCTACCTGCAGCAGTTGGGGAAAACACCTTTCTTCAAAAGCGTCAAGCCGACGCCATATGAGGAGGCACTCAACCTGATCTGGTACCTGGAACATGTATTTTACCATGCTGCCGGTGAGATTTTCTCCTACCTCTCAAGTAAATTCCCCGGACAGATCGATCCTTCAAACAGGCTGATCAAACTGGGTTTCTGGCCCGGGGGTGACCGTGACGGCAATCCGTTTGTCAGATCCGATACCGCCCTGGAAGTTGCAGCTGCCTTAAGAAACGCAGTGATAAGATCCTACTATGAAGATTTGAAAATCCTGAAAAAGAGACTAACATTCAAAGGGGTCTCTCAGATCCTGGCTGCCCTTGAGGAGAAGCTGTACAACAACATCTACCTTCCTGCAGGCAAATCTACCCTCTCTGAAAATGATATCCTCGATTTTCTGGAGAAAATAAGGACCCTGCTGACAAAAGAGCACAACGGACTCTTCCTGGATCAGCTGGAGAAGCTGATAGGAAAAGTGCAGCTCTTCGGACTCTATTTTGCCTCCCTGGATATCAGGCAGGACAGCAGTGTTCACAATGCACTGCTGGAAAAAGTGGCAGAGACATCCAACCTCCTTCCTGCCAATTACAAAAAAATGCCGGACGATGAAAAGATCCGCCTGCTGCTTAACACCAACCAGTCCCTCGACCCTTCAGTCATCGATGATAAGATACAGCGGGACGTCATAGAGACGATCACCGCCATCAAAACCATCCAGTCAGCCAATGGAGAAGACGGTTGTCACCGTTACATCATCAGCCACTCACGAACCGCACTGGATGTGATTGGCGTGTATGGACTCTTCCTTTTATCGGGTTGGAAAAAAGAGGAAATATCTGTAGACATTGTACCGCTGTTTGAATCCATTGCTGACCTTGAAAATGCTGCCAGTGTGATGGAGGCGTTGTATCAGCTGGGTGATTACCGTGAGCACCTTCAGCGAAGGAGCAATACGCAAACCATCATGCTGGGATTTTCGGACGGCACCAAGGATGGGGGATTCCTGATGGCCAACTGGAGCATCTACAAGGCCAAGGAGGCATTGACAGCCGTTTCTGAAAAATATGGGATCAGTGCTGTCTTTTTCGACGGACGGGGTGGCCCTCCAGCGCGCGGTGGCGGCAGGACACACCAGTTCTACGCCTCCCTGGGTTCGAACATTGCCAACAAGCAGATAGAACTTACCGTACAGGGGCAAACCATCAGTGCCAATTTCGGCACCATCGATACAGCAAGATACAATATGGAGCAGCTGATGCATGCCGGAATATGGAGTGACCTGTTCTCTAACCGGAAACCGACACTCACACCCGAGGAAGATGCACTTTTCAGTGCCCTTGCTAAGGAGAGCCTTGAGGCCTACACTGCACTGAAGAACAGATCCAATTTTCTCGAATACCTTAATTATGCGAGTCCTCTGCGTTACTATTCCGAAGCCAATATCGGCAGCCGCCCATCCAGTCGCAAAAAAGGCAAACTGACCCTGGAGGATCTCAGGGCTGTACCCTATGTTGGTTCCTGGAGCCAGATGAAACAGAACCTGCCAGGATTTTACGGGGTCGGAACTGCGCTGTGCAAAATCCGGGACGGTGGCAGGTGGGACGAGGTCGAACGCATGTACCACCGCTCATCCTTCTTCCGAACCGTCCTTGAAAACTGTGAGATGGCCATGACAAAATGTTTCTTTCCGCTGACGGCCTATCTCTCGGATCATCCGGATTATGGCTCATTGTGGAAGACCATATACGAAGAATACCAGCTCACAAGGAAGTATATCCTTAAACTAACAGACCAGCAAGAACTGATGGAGCGTAAGCCGGTGAACCAGCTCTCCATCAGCATGCGGCAGCGCATTGAGCTGCCGCTGCTGACCATTCAGCAGTACGCCCTCGATAAGATCCGGGAGTTGGACAAAGCCGGGGACAAAAGCGAAATAAAAAACACCTATGAAAAACTGGCCATGCGCTGTTCCTTCGGGATCATCAATGCTGAAAGAAACTCGGCCTGAGGACCGTCCACCAGCCAGCCTGGTTCCGGGCTGCATCAGGAATTGGTTTTTTTTTCATACTTTTAGCTTGTAAGTCAGCCATCATGAAAACAGAAGAACTACGCATCACCGTCTATAGTTACCGTCACGTTGCGGAACTACCGGAATCCTCTCAGCAACTGGTCAGCCTGGCAAAAGATGCATCACAGAAGGCCTGGGCCCCCTATTCGAAATTTCGCGTGGGTGCTGCACTTGAACTGGAAAACGGAGAGATCATCACCGGCAATAACCAGGAGAACATCGCCTATCCTTCCGGATTATGTGCAGAGCGGGTGGCACTGTTCTACGCCGGATCACAGTATCCCGGTGTTGCCGTGAAAAGAATCGCCATTGCCGCCTTTGCTGAAGGAAGGTATACCGCCCAGCCTGTCTTCCCCTGCGGAGACTGCCGGCAGGTATTGCTGGAGCAGGAGCACAGGGCAGGTCAGAAAGTAGAGGTGATCATGTTTGGCGAAGAGGAGATTAAGCTTGTAAAAAGCATTGCAGACCTTCTCCCCCTGCCCTTCGATTACGATCTGAAAAAATAGGCTGTCAACCTAATCCTGGCCAAACAATTCAAATATATCCTCTTCCGGATACGGTGCCACAATCTCAACAGGGACCTGCTTCACCGGATGGATAAACGAGATTCTCCTGGCATGGAGACTGATCCCCCCGTTCCGGTTGGATCTTCTCGCACCGTATTTCAAGTCACCCCTGACCGGGCAACCGATGGCTGAAAGCTGTGCCCTGATCTGGTGATGCCTGCCTGTCAGCAAATCCACTTCCAACAGATGATATTTGT
>JAGYMF010000190.1 GCA_018400695.1 Bacteroidales bacterium
GATGGAGGAATATACTCTGTTTTTACGGTGCCAAGCATCTCCAACGCAGGTGTTATTCAGGGATTCACTCCATCAGCCAATTTTGTCGACAACTTTGAAACCAGCAACGGATTAGACATTAAAGACGATCCTGCATTCGACGATCAAAATCCTTTTGTCTCAAGAGATCCGAGGTTCTATCACTCGATCCTGTTCAATGGTGAAAGATGGACCAGTAAAACCGATAAATACCTTGAACTCTATGAGGGAGGAGAAGAAAGACAGGCGACTGATTTTAATGCTTTTTCAGGGTACTTGGCCAGAAAATTCTGGGGCAAAAATGTTGACCAGTGGTCAGGACAGAGAGCACCTTATAACCATGTTATTTATTTCAGGTTAGCAGATATCCTGCTTCAATATGCTGAAGCAGCCAACGAATTGGGAGGGCCTGATTATGTGCTCCCTGGAGCATCCATGAGCGCGGTTGAGGCGGTAAATATGATCAGAAACCGTGTCAACATGCCTGATGTTAATACGATGTACCTGGCCAGCAAAGAGACATTTCGTGACCGGATTAAAAATGAGAGAGCAGTTGAGCTGTTCCTTGAAGGCAAGCGCTTTTTCGATCTCTCCAGGTGGGGCGATGCCCATAAAATGGAACATAAACAACTCTTTGCCGACGACTTTACCTATAACCCATCTTCACCAACCGGGTTCAGCATCAGCAGGTCGTCTGTCCCCTTTGCAACGTACACATTTGACAAGAAGCATTACAGGTGGCCCATCCCTCTTCAAGACGCACTCATGTTTGAAGAATTTAAACAAAACCCGGGATGGTAAAGTGTATGCAAAACTGTAGAAATAAGCTAGCTATGAAAAATAGAATAATTAAGAATATTTTGATTTTTTGTGCTGTCCTGGGAGGATTCTTTTCCACATCAGTACTTGCACAAAGTGATCTGCCGACAACGACAACAGTAACCGGAAGAATTATAAACCAGGAAGAACAACCCGTTCAAAATGTTTTTGTAAAATCTTTCGTTACAAACAACAAGGCCATTACCGATGCTGAAGGAAACTTTTCTGTCTCAGTATCTGCAACATCTAAAGATCAGCTCATCATCGATGAGCCAGGGTATCACGTCATCATTGAAGAGGTCATTGGCGGAACAATCCCGAATGAATCGCTGACACTGGTAGAAAATGAACTTTTTGATAACAAAACAGTATCATTACCCTATCAAAACTTCTCGAGCGACAGAAATGTCTCAGCGACAAACACAGTGACAGGGGAAGAACTGGCATCATATCCATCGAGTTCATTCATGGAAGCACTCTCAGGAAGAATCCCGGGACTCACGATCACAACTGGAACCAACAAACCCGGGAATGAATCCTTCTCTGCATACATCAGGGGAGAGCAAGCCTCGGTTTATATTGACGGTATACAAAGAGATCCGTCCGACCTCTCAGTATACGAGGTTGACATGGTACAGGTGATCAAGGATCTTTCCGGAAGAACAGCACTGGGTATTTCCGGTATCAACCCAATAATCTGGATCACCACAAAACAGGGAACAAGCTTCAACAATGCAATACAGGTATCGGCCGAATACGGGTTCAGCTCACCCACTTCACTGCCCAGCTTCCTGAATGCCTTTGACTATGCCTCCCTGTACAATGAAGCCCTTACAAATGATGGCCTGGATCCTCTCTATTCGCAGAGTGAACTGGACGCATACAGAGATGGCTCGGACCCATTGTATTTTCCCGATGTGGACTATTATGGAGATTATGTTAAAAACACAACACCCTACAGAAGGGCAAACATCAATTTCAGCGGGGGTGATGAAAGGGTGAATTACTTCTCTCTCCTCGATTATGTCGGATCAGAAGGTTTGGAGGCTGTCGGAGAGCAGACAAATTCCGACCAGTTCAAACTCAGGGGTGGTGCGAATATTAAACTGAATCAATTCATCTCAATGAATGTCAACTTATCCGGAACCTACGGAAAACTCAGATACCCGAACCAGTCCGGAGGAGCAGGTGATTTTGATATTTTCAGCTTTATCACCCGTTATCCTGCAAATGCACATGCAATTTCCTATCAGGATTCACTGTTGCTGGTCAATGATGACTATCCGGAGAACCTGGAGAATGAACTCCTTCACAGTGGTTATGCATCAGCGGTTAACCTGAACACACAAAACAATGCCAGTCTGCTGATAGACCTTAATTCGGTAGTGAAGGGATTGACATTCAAGGGAACCGCAGCCTTTGATATCTACAGTAACCTGACAAACAACAAGGGTGGAACTGCTGCATTATACAGGCTGCTGCCCGAAAATGAATTTCAGCGGATCCAGGAAGAGATCATTGAACCTTCACTCGGACTCGGCTTCAGTGACTTCCTGAGAAGAACTGTAGGATCAGTTCAGCTGAATTACGACAGGACATTTGATAAGCATGCCCTCACCATGAATGCCATGTTTTACCAGGGACTTACAGAGTGGCGTACAATAACTCCGAACTACCAGCCCGATAAAAAACAGGATCTTTCCTACCGGGTGAATTATGCATATGACAATAGATATACGCTACAGGCAGATATTGCCTATACCGGGAGCATGAAATTACCCGAGGGAAGCCAATTTAACCTCTATCCCTCCCTGGGAGCGGCATGGATAGCCAGCAACGAATCTTTTCTCAGCAGTTCCGCCATCGATTACCTGAAATTCTACGCTTCTTTTGGTATTATGGGCAATAATAATTTTAGTATTATGGGCAATAATAATTTTAATTTTCAAGATTATAACACCTATTACCTTTACAGGACCTTATGGCAAAATATCGGCGACTGGCAATCAGGGATTCAGGGAAATAAGGGCGATGTCGTTAATATATACGGTATCCAGCAGCAGGGAAGCATGCTCTACAATCTACCCAAAAGAAGTTACTTCAACCTGGGGGTTCAGAGCCAGTTCCTGGCAAAAGCTTTGTCGGTCGAAGCCAACTACTTTTACCAGAAAGACTATGACCAGATTTCCCTGATGGGATCCTATACCCCTTCACTGTTTGGTACTGGAGGCTTCCTGCCCGTAACCAACTTTGGTGAAAGCATGAATTGGGGATTTGACGGACTGGTGCAGTATACTGACAATGTCGGAGACTTCTACTACAGTATTGGT
>JAGYMF010000191.1 GCA_018400695.1 Bacteroidales bacterium
TGGTTCGTCGTTTATTCATAATTAATTAAGATATCTGACGACCATGCATCACAATTCACATCATTTAGCAAGTGTTTTTTAAGTTGTTCTGTACCGTTATAATCCAGCTCTTTTAAAGAGATATAAAGGTTTCCGGGAAGATAGGGTGTTTCAAGTCCGTAAAAAGCGTTTAATGTAGAGATGATCAGGCAGTTTTCATAGTCCTCCAATAGCCGGAAAATGGCTGCAGCGAGGCCTGTTTTTTCCTTTGTTACACCATTAAAGGTAATTGATTCTTCCAGGCAATGCAATGCACTGTCGGGCTGGTTTTTGTTGAAGTGTTTTACAGCCTCATTATAATAATCTCCATTCATACCTGAAAAAAGGTGCATGTTCAGTGCTCCGGGATAAGAGAGCATCGCCTGGAACAGATCAGCCGCTTCGTTCTCCGGCTCAGTACATCCTGCTGCGAAAAGCACCATGTGATCCCACAGGTTGTCTTTCGGTTTCAGCATAGATAGCAACTCCTTGTAAGCGATATTCTTTTCATCCTGTCCAGGAGCAACAGTAACCAGGTCAGTCAGCAGCAGTCTTTTAGCGAAAGGTTCAGCAACCTCCATTTCCGCTTTCATCTCTGCAGGAAGCTGAAGGTTGATATTTTCAGGTGCATAGAGCGAAGTTTCAAAGATCGTACCCGGATGATACAGGTATGATTTGGCCAATACCGGGATGGGGGCATATGCACGGGACAGCATTGCCGATATCATTCTCAGGAAATCTGAAGGGGGAACATTTCCGTATCTGACATACAGTTCAGCTGCGTTCAGCGATCGCTCCCGCTGGTAATTTTCCCGGCTCAGTTCTTCGGCAGAGGGAAAAGGTTGCTGGGGTGTTTCCACAAGCTGGTATTTGCTGACCGGACAGCTGAATTCCAGTATTTGCTTCTCCGGAGGACCTGTCCGCCGCGTCTGCACATCAGATACATCCGCTTCAAATCCACTTCCGTAGTACTGAACGAACAGTGTGAAGATGTCATCATTTTGTTGGTCGGCCGGATATGAATTTTTGAATAAAAGGTACAGCCCCATCAGTTCAGTGGATTTCAGACGCGCCTGGGACGCTGCCATGTTGAGGGACCGCGAAGACGAGCGCTGACTATCGAATGTAACTTGCGTATAGAGCGTTCGTTTATCCTGATCCACGCGGTAGGTTGCGCCATTAGTGTAATATGATAACTGCCCATACGAATACAGGCAGTTAATCAGCATGAACGACAGAATTATTTTAGATGTCGTCGTCGTCACCGGTAATGGTATAATTGCTCTGTTTGGTTTTAGGAGTTGCTGCCGGTTTTGTTGTATTATCGTTTGAACCCGGGTCAGCGAAGGTCTCTTTCAGGGCATCTGCATTGCTGGCAATTGTGGGAGACCACATGACCACTACGCCAGCGATATTCTGTTTTGATACCGGATGAATGCCTTTCCATTTTCTAACCATTGAGGAAGGAAGATTCAACGTAGTTGCCTTTGATTCTACAGCTTGTGACCATTTTTGTTGTGAAAAGTATGAATTGGTTCCGTCAGCATACTCCTGGAATTTTTCGGTTGTTTCACTTACCTCCTCCGCAATCATGTCTTCAGCCACAAAATTTTTAATATTATTTACAGCAGCCAGGCGGGATCTGCTATATGCCCTTGAGAAAGCCGCAGATGCCCTGGATCCGGTTTCGAGAACTTCCGTTTGACCAAAGCCATACACAACCATATCACCATGCTCATCAAATGTAATATAGGTTCCCATTCTGCCTACCAGTTCATCGTTACCCATTGCCATGATCTTATCCAGGGAATTTTTTGCTGAACCAGCAGTGGCTTGCGAACTGTTTTTGTTTTTAATCATCGCAGCAAGTGATTGAAATTCTGGCGAGTACTTCATACACACAGAAACCTGGTAGTCGTTGTTTCCTGCATCTCCTTCACATATTCTGACAACAGAACAACCCTTTACCATTCCGGATACAAAAGAGCGAATGGATTCATTAAATCGTTGTTCAAAAACCGCTTTTTTCTTTGATTCGTTGAGTTTTGCGATCTCCTCTTCGGACATGCCCAGTGCGCCCAATGCCTTATCGAGCGATTTATCCATCACCATCATTGCTTTTTTTAGCATGGTGGCTTTGTTTTTTGCATCCGGATCTTCGCCAATGATATTGTCTTCGATCATTTCAAAGCCTCTGCCTGAGGTGATCTGTTCCCCTGCCATTCTCAGCAGGTTCATTTTTGCGGTCATCTCTGCAATAGAATAGGCAACGTTTCTCGAGAGGACAAATCCCGGCATATTGCTTGGACGTGTTGTTGTTGCAGAAGCGATAACGTAGATGGAGCCATCGCTGTTTATCATATCCAGGCCCTTTCCTTGTCTTGCCAGTGAATTTGAGATTGATTCGTACAGTTTATCTTCCGGAAATTCAAGCACTTCGACGGTTACATCCTGAGTTTCAGCAACCGCATCGGATGATGCAACATCTCCGGGGTTCTGGGCCTGAACAAGAAAGGCGGGCAGCAATGCTAAGAGTAAAAGTTGTTTTTTCATTGGATTATGGGTTTATATATGGCATAATAGAACATTGATTGATCTTCCGATTTCCAGCTTGCGAGTTTTTGCATGGAGTGGATGAATCCCTCCGTATTTTCCTGGATTTTTTCAAAATAATCCGTATACGTTGCTGTTACCTGTTCACCATCCTTTATTGTTGTAATTTCTTCGATAACTGCCATTGCTGAGGAGGTGAATGCTGATCCATTGATCAGGATTGTGATCTCTTTTTCGGCCTTGACCTTTCCGATTCTTTCAAGGATGGATCGTGACTGTCCCTTATTTTCAACGTACCCAACGCCAATGATATAGGGTTGGTTGTTGTATTGAATGACATCAGCTCCGCCTGTACCGATGATGGGATGGTTTTTTACGAGGGAGATGAGGGAGTCATTTTGCGACCATGACGTTGCAGATACCAAACAAAGCACGAGTGTTACAAACCAATATTTTACCATTGTTTTGAATTTATGAAGCTTAAAATTAAAAAAAAATCCGGAGAGATCGTTCACA
>JAGYMF010000192.1 GCA_018400695.1 Bacteroidales bacterium
GGTCCTTTAAATAATTTTGCTGTCCATTCAGACCGGACGAAAAGCCGGACAGCAACAATACTGTAAAAAGCAGGGTCGTAAATTGATTCTTCATTTTCATCGTCAGCCAACAACTGGGTTCATACTCGATTTTGCAGCTAACGATGTACAGGGAGGTCCTTTGAGACATCGAAGTGATCAGCCACCTGTTCGCCGCAGGCTGCAAAACCTATGTCTCACTGGCAGGTCTTCTGACTTACCCCTGTACCGGGCGCCTTCCCCTCTTTTGAGAGTGGCATGTTGCCTTGTACATTCCCGGAGATTCCGGGAGGGATCACAGCAGCGGGAACTGTTGCCGAATTTCCATTGCCGTTGGTATAACAGCAGATGAAGCACGGCATTCCCTTTTCATTCCTTCCCGGCGAAACCGGGATTCTGGAAACCAATGATGAACAAAATTACAAATAGTTGATGAATGATCGGGCAGGATTGATTCTAAATTATCAACTATTGTTCAATAATATGCTTTTTGAACTAATTTACGGGTAACAGCCTGACAATAAAACCGGGTGTTTCCATTGCTACGTAGATAAATCCATCCGGGCTGACCTCCACATTTCTTACGCGGCCAATGTCCTCGAGCAGCTTCTCCTGACCGGTCACTGTTTTGCCAGTCAACTCCACCCGCTCAACATATTTAAACCGAAGCGATCCGATGAGAATATTGTTCTTCCACGCAGGATACCGGTCACTGTCCACAAAGGTCATCCCACACGGTGCGATGGAGGGATCCCAGTAGATCACCGGTTGTTCCATCCCCTCTTTTTCAGTGATATCGGTAAACTTCGTCCCGTTATAGTTGATACCATAAGAGATCACAGGCCATCCGTAATTCTTACCTGCTTCGATCAGGTTGAGTTCATCCCCTCCTTTGGGACCGTGCTCCGTCTCCCATATCTCCCCGGTCTCCGGGTGCATGGCTGTTCCCTGCGGATTCCGGTGTCCGTATGAATAGATCGTTGGCATCGCACCCGGCGTATTCACAAAGGGATTGTCTTCAGGAACGGAACCATCGTCATGGATCCGATGTATTTTTCCGCTGTGGTTTTCCAGGCTTTGCGGATTCACATCGCGCGCTCCCCTGTCACCGATACCAAACCACAGATCATTCTGCTTGTCAAACTGCAGCTTGCATCCCCAGTGCTGTCCCTTGTTGGAATCCGGTCCGCCTTCAAAGACCACCTCCTTGTCAGTGAGCATGTTTCCCGATAACCTGGCCCGCATGATCGCCGTGAAACCCGTCTTCGGGTTGGTTTCAGAAGGTTGTGAATAGGAGAAATAGAGCCACCCGTTCTTCTCATAACCAGGATGAAGGCGCAAATCCATCAGTCCACCCTGTCCCTTGGCCAGGATATCAGGCAGCCCGGTGATCACCTGCAGTTTCCCGTCAGAAAAACGGTACATGATCCCGGCGCGTTCAGCAATAAGCATATCGCCGTTGGGCAGAAACTCCATTCCCCACGGAACATCAAGCCCGGTCACGACTGTATCGACAATGAAGTTTTGTTTTTCCGATTTTACCACACGTTCACTGGTCAGGGCAGCACCGTCTTCGAGCTGATCCTTCGGCACGGCAGCATGGACATAGCCCGCCAGTTCCCTGATCTCCTTATCGGAAAAGGTCACCTCAAAAGCGGGCATCCCGATATCTTCACGTCCGTATTTAATGCTGTTGAAGGCGGCCTCATCTGAATCGCCGTACATCCAGTCACTTTTGTTGAACTTCTCCAGTTTTTCTCCATGACAACCGGCACAGTAATTGAGGTAATTGTCCCTGACATTTTGCTGGACAAGCGCACTGTTTTTTACGGATCCTCCCGAACAGGAGGTGCCCATGCTTACAAAAACAGCGACGACGATCAAGCTGCTCAATATCTTTCTCATATCCCGTAATTTTTTAACATTTACCTGTTCCAATGCTGAATTTTACAATAAAAACCACACAGACACAAACTAATGGAGCATTCTTTCTGATATCACATCCGTGATTCTCTTAAGCAAATACTCGCCATTTACCGGCTTCGAAATGAAATCATTGCATCCGGCCTCCAGGGCCTTATCTTTGTCCTCTTTCAGGGCATAGGCAGTCTGCGCGATAATATATACTGATTCATTGAATTCGCGGATCTGCCTTGTGGCCTCGTATCCCGACATCCCCGGCATCTTGATATCCATCAGGACAATATCAATATCCGGGTTTTGCCTGCACTCTTCAATTGCTGAAGCTCCTGTTTTGGAAACGATAATATCACAACCGACCGGCTCAAGCAAAACCGTCATATACATCGTGCTTACCTCATCATCCTCAACAATCAGAACTTTCGGTTTTCTTCTGTTTGTCTTCATAATATCTTATTTAACAAATAAATCACTAATTGGTTGTTATACATTTGTAACAAACGTATGGTGCGGCCATCTGTTAATCATTTTTAAAACCTCTTCGCAAAGGTTTGACCGGAAGTGTAAAATAGAATGTTGAACCCACGCCCTCCCTGGATTCAACCCAGATTTTTCCACCAAGCAATTCAACATACGATTTTGAAATGGCCAGTCCGAGACCCGAGCCCTCATAGTTCTTTGTCCTGAAAGAATCGGCCTGCTCAAAACGCCGGAAAACAGCTTTCTGCTTGTTCTTCGGAATTCCAATACCGGTGTCCTTTACATAACATTCGATCAATTCATCTTTTCTCTCACAGCCCACCTTAATCTCTCCGGCCTCCGTGAACTTAATCGCATTTTTAAGCAAGTTAATAATGATGGCATCAAACTTTCGCAAATCAGTGGTAATTTTTTCAACACCATCAAAAGAGGGACGATCCAGGGTTAATGTCAACCCCTTCTGTTTTATCTCAGGAAGAAACAACCCCATCATCTCTTCAATCCGCACCTTCAGGTTTCCCTCTTCATGATCCACAGAGATAATCCCTGCTTCAATTTTAGATATTTCCACAATATCATTAACGGTATTCAGCATCCGCTGACCGCTCAGCTGGATGATTTCAAT
>JAGYMF010000193.1 GCA_018400695.1 Bacteroidales bacterium
ATCAGCGTGACGAGACAAGGTGTCTATCAAATTCCTCAGCGTTTCATAAATGGTCGATTCATTCCGGTAGATCTTGGCTGTCAGCACGGTAATGACCATAGAGATCGGTTTGCATTTTTCGTTCTGTTGATTGCAGAAACGAATGTCTCTATGCCTTTTCAACAGCTGAATAGCCCGTTGCAGCGGCGTCTTTACATGAATATCCGGGACCGCATCCCGGTTAGTAAACAATCCGTCCTGACGGTAATTCTCAAAAAGGATCTGTTTCTGCGTCTGTTTTACATCCTCAAAAGCAGCCTTGTTTTTATCGTAAAACCACTCTGCAAAATCTTTAGGATTGCTGGGCGACCAGTCATAAGAGCCTAAGTCACCGCATCTGTCCGTCACGGCAATGGCACTGCGATACCAGTAATAGTCCCTTAAGGTACTCCAGCTTTCCTGAACCGATGGAAGAATGTCCATGTGGAAACCAACGCCGTCCTGCTCAGCGTAATTCAGGGTCCAGCACCGCTTGCCTTCATCATCAAGCATCTTCATATAGGTGCCAAGCGCCTTCAGGTGGTCGCCGACCTGATGTTTTACTGTTTTCGGAGTGATGGTTTCTTTATCATGTTCCAAACGACAGACAATATCGATGTCGTAATCAGCGTCTTTGCTGTCTTTATAGGGCCGTATCTCAGTTCCGAGTTTGAAAGAACCCTGCAGATAAATTTCAGGCTCATCAGTTGCGCCATCGTATTCACCATTCAACAGGTAGGATTTCATGGATTCGAAGCGTTCCATGGCCTGTTTGTATTTCGATGGAGATATGTCCAGTTGCTCCGCCGCTTTTCGGAGGGCTTCTTCCCGTGTGACGATCCTATTCACCTGCAATCCCTCCATTCTGTATGAAAACCCTGATCGATTCCGATTCATGAGTAAAATTGTGATCCGCCTTGGAGATAAGGTCATCCAGCTTGAACACGTCATCCATCGGCAACGGTAGGTCAGATTCAAAATCAACCCGCTTGATCTGCCCGGGACGGAGCATGAGATTCAGGTAGTTCAGGGCACTCTGGCTCTGCAGGGATAAGATGAAACTGATAAATTCCTTGTTTTTCCACCCATTGATCAAGCCCCATTTACGCGAGGCGTTTGTGCCGTACATGGTTTTCGAATGGCCGGTGCCGATTGACAGAATTTGTATATCATCCTGAGCAACCCCAAGCCGCTTCTGAGCATCGATAACAGCAGCCAGCGCAGGGTTGTTGGCCCAAAGCCCGCCATCTGCAAGAAGATATTCATTTAGTCGATGGGGATCGAAATAGGTCGGTGCCGAACAGGACGCCAATACCGCGTCTTTCACCAGCACGGCATTATCACGGGTAAATTCCTTGGAGTAGCCGGACTTCAGAACGTGAACACAACCATTGCCGATGTCAGTGGAAGGAAGCAGCAGTGGTTTTTTAATGTCACCCAGCCGCTTATCCTGAAATACTTCTGTGAGCACATTTTCCAGATATTGGGCATCGTAGACACTGTTGAACATGGGTTGAACGCTTTTCCCGGGCAGAATAAACCGTTTCCTACGGAAGATCCCAGCGCCATGCTCTTTGTACATCGCCACGATGTCAGCAGCAGGCACATACGTAGCCACTCCGGCAGCGATGATCGAACCGGTGCTTGTTCCGGCAATCATGTCGAACGTGTCGAAGAGATCTATTTGAAGGCGTTCTTCGATACACCGAAGAACATGGGCGGGATATATTCCTCGAATCCCGCCGCCATCAATGCTCAATATTCTGAAAGGCTTACCCATGCACACTCCTTATTTTTTATCCTTGGGAGGGCACGGGTCGTTTCCGTAGCTGTTGCCAGCACGGATCTTTCCGTCCACGCCATGAATTTTGGTGTCCGACTTCTGGTTTCGGGCGATATTCTCTGCCTTTTCAATGGCCTGCGCCTGTGTGCGGGTAACTTTGGTCGCCTTGCTGTTACCTGCGCCTTTAACCGCCCAGCCATCGGGATGTTTTACAACGTGTTGATTTTTACCTTTAGCCATGATTACGCCTCCATGTATTGGTTAACGATTTCCGGTTTTACCCGCCATTCGCCGGTGAGTATCTTCTGCATCAGGCCGCGCTTCTGGGTTTTGTATTTATCTGCGAGCTGCTTCAGCAGGTCGATTTCGTGCTGGGCAGAAGACAATGTCTCCGCGATTTCCTGTTGTTCCTCAAGTGACGGAACCAGCACCTTGATTTTAGAAAAGTCACCCCAGCGGAGACTGCCTCGGCGGTCAACCGATGAACTTGTGCTGACTTGGAAAATGTGTCGATAAATATCCGTCTTAAGCAGCTTGTACAAATAAGGTGAATGTACCTTTTCTTTCGAGGCTTCAAACACAACGTAGATCGGACTGACAATGCCTTTTTCGCAGTGTTCAAGAAGGCCTATTGAACCCTCTTCAACATGATTTGAGGGATAGCCGAACTGTCCTTTTTCAACGACCTTGTAGTTAGATGTATCGCTGCTGAATACTTGTTTGCCGAAGTAGTCCAGCGAATTAACAAACCCGTCATATTTTGAGCATGACAGCACAGTCTCTTCGGACTCCCCGTTACGTGTGGAAACTTCCTTTGCAACTTTTCCAATTTTGACCAACGCCCAGTCAGATGGGTATTTAAAGAAATGTCCATCAGCCAACTCGTTCTTTTGATTGCCCAACCGTTTGTGACCAAAAAGCAGCCACCTCGACATCTGCCTTAGTTGTTTTTCCTTTACCTGAATCAGCCGTTCGGTTTTCTCGATGGCCTCATCCCAGGTGGACAGCAGATCGGCAATGGCTTTTTGCTCGGGTAGTGGGGGAAGAGGGAAATCATAATTCTTCAAAAAAACTGTAGGAACACGTTTCTGGCCAGCAGTACCTGTCATGTTGAGCTCACCTGTCCCCCTAAAATGGTGGGTTCTTGTAAGGATATGCAGATACTCGCCCG
>JAGYMF010000194.1 GCA_018400695.1 Bacteroidales bacterium
TACGGCACACCGGGCAGGTACAACTTCACCATTCCGGATGGCGTGGATGAGAAACCGGCCGCAGCATCAGCGAGCCGTATATGGAGCTATCCCAATCCATTTACCTTGTCCACAACGATCGTTGTTTATTCAGATCGCCGTCAGCCTGTCAGATTCTCCGTGTACGACATGCAGGGACAACTCAAGGAGGTACTGGCTGAACGCCAGCTGGAAACGGGCGAAACGAAGATCACCTGGACAACCTCACTTCCCGGTGGAATCTATCTTTTGAAAATGGAGACACCGACAGGCGTACAGAACCTGAAGCTGTTCAAGGCAGAGTGAAAAAAATGTTGTTACAGCGTATGAATTGTCATTTATACAATTCAATAAGCTTTTTTGTCCAATCGGCCAGAAATACAGGAATATTTATGTCTGGTTTGGCACACAATCCGCCATACAGCCTATTTCACCACCGTGTACCCTGCTTCGGCGATCTTTCGTTCGATATCTTCCTGCGTGACGGCAGTTTTGTCGTATTTTACCGTGGCGATCGAATCGGTGTGTGAAGCTGTTACCTCTCCAATGCCTTCCAGCGAACTGATACTCTTTTTTACGGCATTCTCACACCCTTCACAGGTCATCCCATACACGGGAATAGTTACCTCAACGAGGTTTTCCAGGCTGACCTCCGGGGCAGTTTTAGTTTCGCCGTCCGTTTTGCCTCCCTGGTTGCAGGCGGAAGTGAGCAGCAACGCTGCGATAAGCAATAATCCGAAATGTTTCATCATTATATCTGATTTAGGTATTATCATTTAATTAGTTACACATTTTATTGTTTTCTCCAGGGGAGTTATTCGCCCTTCTTAGGCGGTTTCATGAATGCCACTTCGTGCCGGTTGTTGACTATCATTCGTGAAAATCAATCTCTGTTCATCAAAAAATCTGGCCGTAAAAGCGATTGGGGTTTTCCGAACTGTCTTTCCCCGGTTATCAATAATCGATAGAGATGATCCTCCCATCGGTAAAATCAAAGAAGAAGTGCTTGTCGGCCGTTGTTACCCCGCTCCTGAGGTCGCTGGCTTTCACACCGTATACCTCCATGCAGCCAGGGCAGGCGAAGATTGTTACACCCGCGTTGACCAGTTTCTTAAAGAGTTCATCGGAAGAGCCAAAGGGTTCCATCTCCAGGCTGGGGGCATCATTGGTCACCATTTCGATACCGTCGATGTCGAAATACATCAGTACATCGTAGTCAGAAGCAAACTTGCTGGCCATACTAAGGGCCATCAGCACCTCGTGTGGATGATCAGCACCCTTTTTTACATGG
Source organism: Bacteroidales bacterium (assembly GCA_018400695.1). Taxonomy (GTDB): domain Bacteria; phylum Bacteroidota; class Bacteroidia; order Bacteroidales; genus M55B112. The sequence goes on from JAGYMF010000194.1 coordinate 1,310, forward strand.
ATAAAGACGCCCTCTGTCTCTGCAAGGTGTTTCATGCTCACCTGGGGGACGGGATTATCGTTGACCCTGATACAGGATGCAGCGGTAAGGAGCAATAACAGGACGATAGCTGTATTTTTCATTTTAGTAGTGTTTAGGGTTTTATATGTAAAGGTACGATTCTGCAATCTTATCTGCAATAAGCACAAGGATGATGAAAAGGTAGAAGAGGTTAACGGTGATGAACGCTGTTTTCCACTGCAGCATGATCCTGTCCTTGAATGAAAGCAACCCCATCCGCAGCAGGAAGACCGTCACACCCCCCAGCAGCAGGAAGCCGAATGGTGCATGGTGCATAATCCCTGATGCAGGAAAGAAGGCTGCTGATACTGCCGTCGCCAGGATCCACGTAAAGCTGATGTTGCGCAGCTGCATTGGAGAGAATTTTTCCGTGATTACCGGCAGACCGGCATCTCTGAACTCATCACCTACCTTCATCATCAACAGCCAGTAGTGGGGCATCTGACCGATAAACAGGAAGAAGCTGATCAGCAGGATCTCACCGTTAAGCAATGATCCCCCGGCAGCGGTCCACCCGATCATCGGGGGAAGCGCACCGATCAGCGCCCCGGGAAGCACGGCGAAGGGTGTTACCCTTTTCAGCGGAGTGTATAACAGGTTATACCAGCCCAGGGTAAAGAGTCCAATGGCCGTAGCCGTCCAGGAACCTGTCAGTCCCAGCAATGCCAGTCCCCCGGCTGCCAGCAACATTCCTGCAGTGACAGCCGCCTTCAGCGAGATACGTCCCGCAGGCAGGGGACGGTTGGCGGTACGTTTCATGCGCTGGTCGGTATGGCGTTCCTGTATATGGTTGAAGGTGCTGGCGCCCATGGACATGAAGAGGATACCGAAAAGTGTGAAAAGCATAACCATGTCGAAGTCTCCTGAAGCGCGGTAATACCCGAGGAAGCCGGTCAGCGCCACCGGAACGGAGATTTTTATCTTACCGAGTTGTAATACTGAAGAGAGCAGTCCGGTCTGGAGGCGTTTATTCATTCAGGTTTCTGATGTAGGCAATGATCAATTCAAGCTCTTCCTCCGAAACCAGCCCCTTATAGGAGAGCATCAGTCCGCGGTTGTACCCGTCAACGATCTCTGCATTGGGATCATAGATCGCCCGGCGGATGTATTCTTCATCCACCAGCACCTCGGTCTTGTCACCGCCGGAGCTGACCTTCTGCATCTTGCCCCAGCTGCCGAGGTAGGAGGGACCTACCAGTTTCGATCCGTCGGAAGAGTGACAGGCGTTACAGCCGTTCTTCACCATTACCTGGAAGCCCTGCTGGGCCGGTGTGGCATCTTCGGCGACCACGGGAGCCACAGCGGTGGTGTCGCTGATCCACTCTTCGAATGCATCTTCCGGCATCACCTTCACACCTGTGTACATGTAGGAGTGTTCCAGTCCGCAATACTCGGTACAGAACAGGTCGTACGACCCTACCTGTCCGGGTACAAACCACATCTGTTTTTCCCTGCCCGGAACCATATCCTCCTTCACCCTGAACGCAGGGATGTAGAGGCTGTGCAGCACATCGAGCGCCACCAGGTCGAGCACCACCGGCTGGTTCACGGGTACGTACAAGCTATCGGTAACCTTGCCATTTTCGTATTCGAATTTAAA
>JAGYMF010000195.1 GCA_018400695.1 Bacteroidales bacterium
TTCTTATCAGGCTGCTTCGATACGGTTATGATATCTTGATCTCCCTGGAAGGTTTAGGCTTGATCTCTTCACGCTTTGGCAATTCAATGTGAAGCAGGCCATCCTTGTAAGAAGCTTTGATCTTTTCCGGATCAACCGCGTTTTCGGCAACAGTGAATGAACGCTGGAATGAACTGTAGCAGAATTCACGCCTTGTGATGGTTTCACCCTCTTTGGTTTCATTCTCCTGCTTATTCTCTGAAGAGATCGTCAGACGACCATTGTCGTATTGAATATTGAAATCGTCCTTTCTCTTCCCGGGAGCTGCCACCTCAATCGTAAACTCGTTCTCATTTTCCCTGATGTTTACTGCCGGTAATGTTGAGTTCTTGTCAGCATAATTGCTGGTGTTCCAGTCCATCAAATCTCCTTCAAAAAACCTGTCAAGCAATGAAGGGAATGATGGCGTCCAGTTGTTGTTGATTCGTGCAAGTGTCATGGTTATATCCTCCTTAAATTTTAGTTATACATGTTGTTTATAGTCTCACCCATGTACAATCAAATGATATGCCACTGATAATCGGAATATGAAGTTGCATAATTATAAGTAATTGAAATACAGAAAGTAATAAGTAAAGAGGGGTTCCCATTAGGGATTGATAAAATGATGCAAGTATGACATAATGGCGTATCAATGACCAGAAACATGACAAAACGACATTATTCACAATGTATGACTGTCAGTTCAGGGAGTTGCTGTCCGTTCCAGGGAGATTATGTCGTCGATTGCTGCCCTTCTTCGGGGTCTTTTTTCTCCATCGCGCTTTCGGTGTTTTCTGGCGCACTTTTCCGCCCACCTCCCGGGAATCTCCTTCATGCTGCAAATAGCATATTGTTAATTCAATTATTTATTGTACTTTTGCGGCTCGATTTAAAGAGGACGACGGCGACCCGAGTTTTTGTATACCGCGAAAGCGTTCCCGGCCACGGGGTAAAATCCGATCATTTTTGTCTCCACCTGTCTTTTCGGATCGGTATACATAAACAAACAACACAAAATGGTACTATTTAATGAAATGGGACTGGATGATCCCATATTGAAGGCTGTCAATGAACTTGGTTTCATTGAACCCACGCCCATCCAGGAAAAAGTTATTCCTAAAATTATTGACAGCAAAATAGATCTGATCGCCCTGGCGCAGACCGGGACGGGAAAAACGGCGGCTTTTGGGCTTCCGCTGATTCAGAATGCTGACATGTCTGACAGTTCGGTTCAGGCCCTGGTGCTCTGTCCGACGCGTGAACTCTGTATGCAGATCACAGGCGACCTGCAGGGTTTTTCAAAATATACCAAAAACTTTAACGTGATCTCTGTGTATGGTGGTGCACCGGTGGATAAGCAGATACAGCAGCTGAAAAGGGGAGGACAGATTGTCGTGGGAACACCCGGACGGGTGCGTGACCTGATCGAGCGTCGGGTCCTCAAAGTGGAAAAAATTCGCTGGCTGGTGCTGGATGAGGCGGATGAGATGTTACAGATGGGATTCAAGGAGGAGCTGGATGCGATCCTGGAGGGTACGCCTTCAGCACGCCAGACCTTTCTCTTCTCTGCCACGATGCCCAAAGGGGTCTACCGCATTGCAAACGAATACATGAACGCACCGGAGGAGATCTCTGTGGGGACAAAAAATGCAGGGGCGGAAAATGTTTCGCACGATTACTATATGTCACACGCTAAACACCGCTACGAGGTATTGAAGCGTATTGCCGATATGAACCCTGATATTTATGGTATCGTCTTTTGTCGCACCCGCAGGGAGACCAAAGAGGTGGCCGATAAATTCATGGCCGATGGTTATAATGCGGATGCACTGCATGGTGACCTTTCGCAGGCGCAGCGCGATTATGTGATGAACCGTTTCAGGAAGCGCCAGCTGCAGATGCTCGTTGCCACGGATGTCGCGGCGCGCGGACTGGATGTGGATGACCTTACCCATGTGATTAATTACAACCTGCCGGATGACCTGGAAGCCTATATCCACAGGAGTGGAAGGACAGGCAGGGCAGGGAAGAGCGGAACATCCATCTCCATCATCCATACCAGGGAAAACGGCAAGATCAGGGAGCTGGAACGGATCACCAAGAAGCAATTCAACCGGGTGCAGATTCCCGGAGGGAAGGAGATCTGCAAAAAGCAACTCTTCAACCTGGTCGGTACCATGGAGCAGGTAGAGACCGCCGATAAGCAGATCGATGAACTGCTTCCGGAAATCTACAAGAAACTGGAGTGGATGAGCAAAGAGGAACTGATCAAAAAGTTCGTATCGGTGGAGTTCAACCGTTTTCTTGCCTATTATAAAAATGCACCCGACCTGAACGTGGAGGCCGACAGGCGGAGCGACAGGGGACCGGGAGCCGACAGGAGGGGAGGCAGGAGCGAACGGTCTGAAGGCCGCAGTGACCGTTACGCGGGACAGAGAAGCAGTGACGAGCGTCAGACCAGGACCGCAAAGAGAAGTAACCGGCAAGACTTGCACCCGGATATGGCCGAACTCTTCGGGAACAATGGAAGAAAAGGTTCATCGAAAGATTTTTCTCGCTTCTATATCAACATGGGAAGCAAAAACAATATTAATCCCACGAAACTCATCGGGCTGCTGCTGGACACGACCAATAAACGCGATATTGAAATCGGAAAGATCGATATCATGAAGGGCTTCTCCTTTTTCGAAGTGGAGAAGCAGCACGAAGAGCTTATCAACCGTTCGTTCAGCAAAAACGTAAAACATGAAGGTGCCCAGGTGAAGGTGGAGCTTTCGGAGAACAGACCGGCGGGCGACATTCAGGGAGCAGAACGTACCGTTACGCGTGAACGGAAATTCAATCCGGGTGCAGGCGGCTATGCAGGATCCAAAAAGGGTGGACGAACC
>JAGYMF010000196.1 GCA_018400695.1 Bacteroidales bacterium
CAGTTTAGCTGTTTGTTACCATGCGGTCACGGATCTCTTTAACCAGTGAGCATATTTGAGCAAGCTGCTCTTCGGTAATGTTTACTTCGGTTGTGCTTTTGTCGACGATCACCAGCCTTCCATTGATCTCCATGGTTTCCGGCTCGACATAGTTATAAGTAATGGTCACCTTATCATACTGTTTTTTGAGCTCCTTTAGTTCTTCTGTTATTTTCTGAAACATAGGATCTTCGTTATACGCCGAAATGATCAGGAGAATTTGGTCGAGGATCATCTTCTGCTCAGCGATTCTTTCAATAAGGTCTGCATTCATTGTATTCTTTACCACCTGTGTTGCGAGGTAAAAACTTTCGATCCACGTGCCAGTTACCAGCAGTACACTCAGCTTGCTTCTTTTTTGATTCCTCAGGTACCTGTCCATCTTTTCGAAACTCATCGTTGAAATATAGAGCAGTGAGTCAATTTTACTACTGTTGGATGCCATCCGCTTGATCATCTCTATGTCAAAGAACTGTCCGATCAGCAGGTCATCTGCCAGCTTTTTAATGGTGCCAAGGTAGCTGAAGGCTGCAGTGGATTTTTCATAGATATTGATATATCCCAGGTCGCCGGAGTAGATTCCCATTCCCAGCGCTTTCTCCGTATCGGTGGCATAATTTTGGGCGTTTTGCGTTGGGTTCAGGAAGCCGGGATCGTATCGTAGTCCGCTCTCCTTAATCAATGTTGCAATTTCCAATGGTGAGGGGAGTGACTGGATGATATCGTTCATGGTCTCTTCAGAGATTGACAACTCTGACTGACTTGTTTTTTCGGCAAGCAGTGCATTCAGGTCCTGGGAGTTCTGATCTTTTTTATTTCCGCCACAACTGATCAGAAGCAGACTGCAGATGATATAGAATGTAATTTGATGTTTCATGATCGTAATATTTTTATAGGGTGAGTTACTTAATTCTTTTTAAAACCGAGAAGACAGACGCCACAGCCGCCCTTGCTTCCTTCGAAGGTTACCTCCATATAGTAGACTCCTGTTGCCGAGCAGGGATATACCAGGTCGGGGTAGAATGTTTTCTTCTGCTTGTTGTAGGTGCTGGCAATGATCTTGTGGTTTCTGTCATAGAGGTTGACAATCATTCTGCTTCCTTCGATCTCCTGATCACATCCGATGATGATGTAGGTTGATCCCTTTGAGAATACATAGGAGTATTCCGTTACATCGGTTTTTTTCATCGACGTATTGAAAGCTTTGATAAACGTATAAGAATCAAGTTTTGATGCACAATTATCCAAAAAAGCATCCGAGTCGCACTGACCGGACAGGAACTGCGGGATAACGAGTGCAATAAGAAAGATAAGGTTTCTGATTGTTTTCATTTTCGCTGTTTTATTGGGTTCTTAAATGTTGTTTCATATGCAATGAATGACACTTTTATTCGGCTCGTATTATTCTTCCCCGGTTATTTTTTTCGCTTCACGAATCGTTATTTTCCGGCCGTTCAGAATTGCAATCACAAATGCATCGGTAAAATGGCCATCTGCAGCAAACGATTCCTTCGTATTGAATGCCTCCTCATAACTTGAAAAGCTTCCGATCGCATAAACGATATTTGATTTGTCCCGGATCGATATCAGCTCATATCGCGGAGCAATTTCCCTTATTTTTTTCACTGCTGAAGGCCAGATTTCATGTCTGTACGCACCGACCTGTACGGTATATACAAGTCCGTCACCCGGGTAAATAGCACCATCTTCTGCTGCTGCTGTCTCTTTTACAGCGTACGATTGATTGAGAGGGATCATTCTGTTGTTATGGTATGCCTCAATTTCTGCATCGATAAATACTCTCCTGATGATTTCCAGTCCATCCTCTGCATCCTCCAGTGACGTGAATAGTCCGGCATAGTAACTGTATGTGTGCCTGTCCCTGTTTGTTTGCTGAACGATAGGGAAGAGCCCTTTAAAGGCGTTGTAGTTAACGGGCTTGCTGAATTCTGCGATCTTTATCCGGTAGAATAGTCCTCTCGGCAGTGGTGCATTCCCTGTGAATGGCCTTTTTTCGGAGTAGATATTTTCATGGAGGATCATAAAACCGGTTATCTGCAACGGTTCGTCGGCACCGATATACCATTGCTCATTCCCAACGGTATCGGTGACACTGAATTCAGCCCTGCGGTTCACGCTGTGGTCAGCCTCAGAAATGGCATTTGGTATTACGGGAAATGACTCGCCGAATCCTTGTGCGATGATCCGCTTGTTGGGGATTCCCTGTTTATTCAGGTAGGCCCTGACCGATGCAGCCCGTTGTTGTGAAAGCCTGATATTGTAGTAGAAGCTTCCCCTGGTGTCGGTATGTGCATTCAGTTCTATGGTTACATCCGGATTTGCCTTCATGAAATCGGCCAGCCGGTTGAGTTCCCTGTATGATTCAGGTTTCACATTGCTCTTGTCCAGGTCGAAGAATACATTGGGTATCCCGATGGATTTGTGTTTTACGATCGGAGGCATCGGGATGTTTTGCAGTGTTTTGGGGTTTTTTGCCTCTCCCTTGGTCAGCTTGACCTGCTTGTGGAAATAGCCTTTTTTGTTCATGTCCACATCGTAGAGATCTCTCACAGGTACTGTCAGGTCAAACTTCCCGACTGTATCTGTAGCTCCTTCCGATTCAAGTTTATCGTCACTGTATACCTTGATCTGCACATCCGGGATGCTCTTTTTGTCCTGTTCAGAAACCACTGTACCGGCAAGACTCATATAATCCTCATTATCCAATTCGGTTGTATCTGCACTTTCTGCCGGTATCTCTTTTGCATCCTCTTTTTCAACAATCTGTTCCTTATCGCTTACTTTCTCAACTACTGACGCCTCTTCCAACCCGCTTTCAGCAGTTAATTCTTCTTCATTTACA
>JAGYMF010000197.1 GCA_018400695.1 Bacteroidales bacterium
CAATATCGATGCCATCAGGAATACCTATATCGATGCGTATGACGGGAAGAAGATCCCCCTGAGCTTCGTTGCAGATGTGGTCTCTGTCTCAGGGCCGAATGCCATTAACCGGGAAAATGTACGCCGTAAACTGGTGGTCTCTGCCAATACTGCTGGCAGGGACGTGGGAAGCGTGGTAGAGGAGGTACAGCAGATCATCTCTACAGAGGTCGATATGCCCGAGGGATACAGGGTAGCATATGGCGGTCAGTTCCGAAGTGCCCGGCGCGCCTCTTCGACCTTGTTGATCACCTCATTGATCGCTGTTTTTATCATCTTTTTGATCCTCTACCAGGAATTCCGGAGCGGGAAGCAGGCCGGGATTATCCTGATCAATCTTCCACTTGCGCTGATTGGCGGTGTGGGAGCGATCTGGATCACCTCCGGTACGTTAAGCATTCCTGCCATTATTGGGCTTATTACCCTTTTCGGAATAGCAACACGAAACGGTATTTTATTGGTTTCGAGGTATATTCATTTGCAGCAGGAGGGGTATGCGCTGAAGGAGGCGGTTATTACCGGTTCGGCCGACCGGCTGAATCCGATCCTGATGACAGCGTTGGCATCGGCGCTGGCACTGATCCCATTGGCGCTGGGAGGTGACAAGCCCGGGAACGAGATCCAGAGTCCTATGGCGATCGTGATCCTGGGAGGTTTAATCACCTCCACGTTGCTGAACCTGATCGTGATTCCTTCAGTCTATTATCTCACTGAAAAGAGAAGAGCATGAAGACGCGAAAACAAATCATTGGAACATTGATGAACCTGTAGTTGTCAGTTTTGACAGCAGATCTTGAACTGGCACAGTCTGGTCCTATCCACTTAATACAAATGCCATCCAGGTTTTCTATAGCGAATTTACTGCTTTTTCAAGCCTGGACCTGATCTCTTCTGCCGTATCTTTCAGGGCTTTGTTTTCGACGGCTATCATGGAGGCAACTGGGTTCACGGCTGCAACTTCCGTCCTGTTTTTATCAATTTCCTGCACGATCACGCTGCAGGGCAGCATGGTACCGATCTTATCTTCTGCCTGCAGGGCCTTGTATGCACTTGCCGGATGACAGGCACCGAGTATCTTGTATTTTCTGAAATCAACGTCGAGTTTCTTTTTGAGCGCGTCGTGGATATCAATTTCGGAAAGCACGCCGAAACCCTGGTCTTTCAGGACCGCTTTTGTCTTTTCAACGGTTATTTCAAAGTCAGATTCAATTGTTTTTTCAATGTAGTACTTCATAATTGCAAGGATTGTATTAATGATTATTTTTTTAAGGTTTTTTTCCGTTCTTCAAATTGGGTTTTGTCAAATTCCCCTCTGGCATATCGCTCTTTCAGAAGATCCAAAGGTGTATTTATCTCTTTGCGATCAACGGGATTGCTCTGCCTGACAGCATATACAATGATGATGATCCCATCCTCATCCGTTAAATCCGTGAACCATAATGTTAGTTTTTGATGCATAGATTTTACCGGTGCCATTCATCTGACTAGTGCATATGGCCGTCATGTGAGTGCTCACCATGATCCTTGTCGTGCTTCATCTCACCTTTCGCACGGTCGTACTTGCAGCAACCCGGAAGTTTGTTATACACTTCGTCCTTTGCTTTGTGCATTTTTGTATCATGCCCCACTTTTGCGATGGCCATATGTACTTTGTGCACATCGGTTTTGGATTCGTTAAGTTTCACCTCGATCATCTTGGTTTCCTTGTTCCAGTCTGCCGAAGTGACTCCTTCAACGGAATTTGCTGCTTTTTCGATACGTGTTTCACACATACCGCAGTTACCATACACTTTGAATTTTTCGGTTTTTGTCTGTCCGAACACAGTGGTGATGCCGAAAAAGGCAATCACTGCCATTGTAAACATTGCTTTTGTTTTCATCATTTTCTTGTTATAAGTATAAGTATATATCTTCTTTAAGGTATTATTATTTAATTAGTTATAAATTTCATTATTCTCCAGGGGACTTGTTGTCTCACAAAAAAAAAAATTTTTTATATGGTGTTCGGCGAACCCTCATCATGATGCTCTATACTTCGTTCTATATATATTCATCTCCTTTTGTCTTTGCACCGCTATAATATCTATGCTCAATGATGAGGGTTTCATGGTTAAATAATCCTTATTTAGATCTTTTTATTAGCCGGAACGTGTATTTTCAGACTTCTATTCGATTGTATCCTGTGTCTCCCCGCATTTCAGCATCATCTCGCCGAAATAGGGATTCTTTATTTCGCTAAAATTGCTGAGCCAGTTGGCCCCCATGTCGTTGTTGGCCATGGGACAGTATTGCAGATAGAGGGTATCCACGGGGGTTCCGAACGACCGGGTAAGTGCGATCATGGCATCTGAAATTCTTTGATATGCAGACCTGAGCTCTTCGATGGAGCCATAATGGGCCACATGTTCAAGGGCTTTCTCAAGGTTTGTGGCATGGTCCATCCAGATGTTATGGGCATTGGCTTTGAAGGCTCCCATGGTTACATTTCCCAACGCCTCTTTCATGGCGATACTGGTTGCTGAAGCCTGTTCGAAGTTGTCATCTGCCAGCGCTTCGGTCAATTCCAGGTAGTTGTTGTACATGGGTTTCAGCTCAGTTTCGGCAGCTGCGGATATGGTAGCTTTGGATGTATTAACAGGCTTTTCCGGGGTCTTTTCCATTTCTGTTTGGCTGCCCCCCTGGTCCGGGCTTGTCATGTTTGTGCCGCCCCCGTGATCATGACCGGTCATTCTTGCGCCGCCTTCAGGATTCATCATGCTTGGTTTTCCTGCAAGCTGCGCTGCAGCATCAATGCTGAAGGTGCCGTTTACCGCGATCTTTTCTCCAGGTTCCAGTCCTTCGTCGATGATGTAACCATC
>JAGYMF010000198.1 GCA_018400695.1 Bacteroidales bacterium
TCCAAGCTCAAATCCTTCAATGATCTGCCTGATCGCATCAGGCTGATCGCCCGTGGGCTGGTATTCCGATGTAAGCCTGAAGTCCATCGTTACCAGCTAAATGTCACATAGACAGGAAAGTGGTCGCTGATCCCGCCGTAATAGTTGTCCCCTCCGTAAGTCCGGTTGGGCACCTTCATTTCGTTCCGCTCATCGTAGTAGAGCATCCATTCCTCCTTCAGTATTCTGCCACTGTCGAATGATGTGGACAGCCCTTTTGGTTGATCGATCAGGGAGTAGCTGACGATGATCTGGTCGTACATCTGCCATGTGCCCCTGTAGTTGAGGGATCCGCCCTGGTCGAAGTTGTGCATGTCATAGAACAGGTTATAGGTGTCATTGACAGAGAGGTTCTTGCGCTTGTTCCCGGCATGCAGTACATCATAGATGCTCCTGTTGGTCGGTTCATCATTGAGGTCACCCATGATGATTACCCGCGGATCGGATTCTGTGGAGAGCAACCTGTCAAGCTCCCGCCTCAGGGCGATTCCGGAAAAGACGCGCAGGTGCTCTGTCTCCTTCACTCCGCCCCAACGTGATTTCCAGTGGTTCACGTAAATATGCAGCGGTTTTCCGTCGGACGCTTCCCCATAAACATGCAGGATGGGTCGCAAGGGGTAGTCATCACCTGAACGGTCCTCCACCGGCAGGAGCCTGTGCGAGATGTACCTGAACATATCTTCACGGTAGATCAGTCCGCAGTCGATCCCCCGGGGATCATTGCCTTCAGCCAATACAACCCTGTAATCCTCACGCTTCAGTCCCCGCTGTTGGATCAGGTCGTTCAGCACCTGTTCGTTTTCAACCTCCGCGAACCCGATGACGGCCGGTAGTTCGGGATCGGGAACGGACATGATCACCCTGACGATGTCCTCCAGTTTTTTCTCATACCGCTCCTCGTTCCACTCCTTGGAGCCGGACGGGGTGAACTCCTCATCATTTGTTTCGGGATCATCGTATACGTCGAACAGGTTTTCAACATTATAGAACATGGCTGTAAAGGTCTTCTCCTCCTGTGCAACAGCGCCGGTAAAAATGAGGAGAAGGGCAAAAAGTGCTGCGGTCTGTTTCATTTGGTTCATGTGATGCAGAGCTGTCATGTTTTCATGCATTTCGAGCATTGTTTAGATGTTGATTTTCAATTATGTCAACCAGAATGATTCATCTACTTTAGATTTCCGTTGGTAAAAATACGACTCTGCTAACAAAAACATAATAAAGGGGATAAGATTTTTTTTTAACTTTGAGTGATGTCATGGTTTTTTAATGACTGAAAATCCGGATCCAGGTATGACCCAGAAGAGAGATGAATTGATCAGGCGTATACAGAAACTGGTAAAACAGAACCAGGAGCTTATTGATCAGAATGAAAAACTGCATAAAGCCATTGATGAGCTGACGGCGCAGAATGAATTGCTGAAGAGGCGTCCTGCTGCCGTTGGCGAGGGGGGCTCCGGGGAGGCCGACCAGCAGGTGCGGAAATTCAAGATGGCGACAGTGCTGTTTGCCAATATTGAAGGGTTTTATAAGCTTACGGGTGAGATGGATTCGCAGTCGTTGATGGACCAGTTGGATGCGGTGCTTATTGGGTTTAATCAAATCCTGAAAAAGTATAAGATCCATAAAATCAAGACGATTGGGGACACTTACATGGCTGCTGGAGGGATACCGGAGAAGAATATCACCAACCCGATACAGGTCGTGATGGCTGCCCTGGAGATGCAGGCCTACCTCAGTGATCAGTCACCCGGCGATGATAAAAAGATATGGAACATGAGCCTGGGCATTCATACCGGGCCTGTTACAGCCAATATATCCGGGAAGAAAAAGATCAGTTATGACCTGAAGGGAGATACAGTAAATATTGCACACAGGGTTCAGGGCGTTGGTGAGAGTGGTAAGATATTGATTTCAGTGATGACCTATGAGCTGATCAAGGAGTTTTTTGTTTGCGAGTATTATGGTAAGCTGCCGGTGAAGTACAAGGGAGACCTGGAGATCTTCGAGGTGACAGGTCTCAGGCCGGAGTTCTCGATAAATGGTGAGGGAAAGGTTCCCAACGAAAATTTCGACATCAAATTCAAGCTAATCCAGTTTACTGATCTCCAGGAGATTGTCCTCGATAAGCTGGAGCGGGAGCTTCCTTCGTATCTTTATTATCACAATGTCAAGCACACCGTTGATGTGGTGACTGAGGTAGAGCTGATTGGTTGGGCAGAGGGGTTGGAGGATGAAGATATCCTGATCCTTAAAACTGCCGGTCTGTTTCATGACGCCGGACATACGGTCAGCTATGACGACCACGAGTACCAGGGGACCCTCATGGCCCGCGCTTATCTTCCGGAATATGGCTATACAGAGGAGGAGATTGAACGGGTGTGTGATGTGATCATGGCGACAAAGATGCCGCCGAAGCCAAAAAACCTGCTCCAGAGGATCATCTGTGATGCCGACCTCGATTACCTGGGCAGAAGTGATATGATACCGGTCTCCAATACCTTGTATAAAGAGCTGAAGGAGCAGGAAAAGATCGGTACCCTGAATGACTGGAACAAGCTGCAGGTGAAGTTTATCAGCGGACATCAGTATTTCACCAAAACTGCCCAGAGCCTGCGGGAGGTGAACAAGCAGAAGCAGATTGAGCGGATCAGGGAGCTGATAGAGGATGAATGAATGGTGTAGCCGT
>JAGYMF010000199.1 GCA_018400695.1 Bacteroidales bacterium
TTTGATTTTGCAGCCGAAATTTTTGGCCTGCATCTTCATTGTATTGGCGAGCATGTACCCCTTGGTGGTTTCCACACCCGGGTAATTGGCCACCTCCTCGGTGAGCACCATCTGTCCGCCCACCACGCCTTCATTCAATAATACTGTACTGAGCTTTGCCCGCGAGGCGTAGATTCCTGCGGTGAGTCCGGCTGCCCCGGCACCGATGATCATCAAATCGAATTTCTCCATCTTATTTTCCAAATTGGGCATCGAGAATACCGGTGATCTGCTGCCTGTTCTGGATGCTGGAGGTGGCTTCAACCACTTTACCGTTCTTGTAATACATGGTGAATGGAAGTCCCATAAATCCCTGACATTCAGGTGCGTTTCTGATAATCCCGGCTTCGGGAGAATCGAAAGCCATGCTATAGAATTTCACATTTTCATATTCCTCTTCAAGCTCCTCCATGGTATCGTACACGGGGATACACATCGGGCCCATGCGGCCGCAGCATACCATCACGTTTTCGTTCTCGTTCAGTATCGTTTCCAGCTCTTTCGCTGAGGCGATCTCCTGGATCGCAGTTTGTAATAAATTCATGGTTAATAGATATTTGTTGTTGTTATTGATTTGTGTTGTACCTGTTATTTTTCTGAATCTGATTTGTTGAATCTGATTTGTTGTTGCTAATTCTTCGACGCGGTGAGCAGCCGGGCATATTTTCTGAAATACAGTTTTTCAGGCGCCGGGGATAATTTAAACTGCTGAAGGATTGATTTCCAGTCGCGTTCGATGTAGTCGAAGGCGTATTTACATTCGACGGTGGTGAAGATGAACCGATGGTGCCAGGGCATCTCCTGCAGGCTGAATTCGGCGAAATCAAGGATCATCAGCTTGCCGTTCGGTTTCAGGTGGTGGTAGGCATTTTTGAGGATGGCTTCCCTGACCTCGTGGGGAAAGCCGTGGATGACGAAGCTGATGAGTACCTTATCGTACTGTTTTTCCAGGTCGAATGGCTTATCCACTCGCTGCCTGGTAAAATTGATGCGTTCATCGGCCGCATGTTTTTCCTTGAACTGCTTCTCCATGACAGGGGAGAGGTCCACCCCGGTGATCCGGCCATCCTCGCCAAGGTATGCTGCCATCAGGGCAGCGTTCTTTCCACTTCCGCAACCCATATCGAGGATATGGTCACTTTCGCTGATCTCCATATCGGCGATGGCTCTCTGGATGAAGCGTTCATATTTCCCCAGCGAGATAAAATTCATGATCCGGTCATAGTGTTTTGCTATGAGCGGTGATAGTTCAACCTTTGATTCCTTGTACAGTTTTTCAGCCATGTGTTTAATGTTTCAGGCTGCAAAAATAGGGGTTCCCGGAGGACCGGTATGTGATGAAAGTTACAGTAGGACCGATCCGGCTGTTTTCTTGCAGCGTTATCAGTAGGTTTTGGTCATGGTTTCGGGCACTGCGATGATAAAGTCGGCCTTACCGCTGTTTTCATCTTCCAGCTTCAGCACAGATGGTTGTTCTGCGGTGCTGATCGTGATGATGCGGAGACCGGGTGACGCTTTTTGCAGGAAATAGCCGATACTTTCGAAGTTGTCGGAATGATAGGCCCCGTTGAAATGGAGAAATGTTTCTCCTGGTTCCAGGTTTTTCAGGATAAAATGGGCCATGGTAGCATCCTTGATTGCCTGTGCATCTCTAAGTCCGGTACTTCCGTGTCCGCCCATGGGACCTCCAGCTGTCAGGGAACTGTAGGCTTGCTTTGTGGTATCATACAGAAGGGGCAGAGGCATCATATAGGTTTTGGCCAGGTCTGACAGTGAATGGAGTGTGTCGGCGCCCATCTTGTGTACGATGCTGGCGTACCGGCGTGGGATATTGGTGGCGATAAACCGCAGTCCGCTGTCGCGTGCAAACTCCAGCAGCGGTTTGTAGTCGGTTTTGTAGTTGTTCCACAGCCGCATCTCATCTTCGAATTTCTTCGTGTCGATCATCCCGGCAAAGTACTCATCCATGATTAGCTGTCCGTCGGCCTCAAACATTTCTGCACCCAGCACCAGTTTGTTGCCCAGCACGTTGTAAAGGTCCCTGGTAAGTTCATACTGCAGCCAGTGGGCGATGGGGTTGTTGTGCAGCTCCCCGAACAGTACCACATCGGCATCCTTGCAGGCATCGGCCATCTTTTTATATTTCGTCTCCTTGCCCTTCTGGTTGAAGAGCGTATACGCCGGTTTCTGGGCTGCAAGGAAGGAGGTAGTAAGCAGAAGCAGCACCGCTGCGAAAACATGATGGTGTATTTTCATGGGTTAGATTTTTTTTTGCAATATAGCCAAAAAGCGGTGATCAGATAATCCATTCAGTAGCAATCAGTCATTAGTAAAGAAATGCTGCCCTTATTTCCAAATTATTTTTTACTTTTGTCGCTGCTTAAGCGTAGACGACCATCGGTAGTCAGACATGATGGATCCGATCAATAAGCGTTTCGGGGTATAGCGCAGTCCGGTTAGCGCACCTGCTTTGGGAGCAGGGGGTCGCAGGTTCGAATCCTGCTACCCCGACAAGGATTTCAGAGGGTTTCTGAAATCGAGGTTTACAGAAAAGTATACAGTTCGATAATGGATTGTATCCTTTTTT
>JAGYMF010000002.1 GCA_018400695.1 Bacteroidales bacterium
ACCAGGCCATGTATGAACGTACCATTGAAGCGTACAGCAAGCATCCCGAACTTCTCAATACCATCTATGATGAGGTGCTTATGAAGCTGCAACTGCAACAGGATCAGGTCGATCAGGAGAGTGCGGACAAACAGAATGCAAAGCTTAAACCCGGGAGTCCAAGAGGAACCGTCAAATAACTGAAAGCTGGATCAGCCGTTGCCGGAACTTTAACTGGAAATAGCAGATAAAACAAACAGCAGCAGGAGCAGAACCGTTACAAGAAATCCAATTCCGAATCCGGCCAGCACCTCCCCTGGGGTATGCTGCATCAGTAACAACCGGGAAGTACCCAGGAGCCCGGCCGACAATGCCACTAAAATAAAAACAACTTGAAGTGCCGCACCGTAAACAAGAATCAATACCAGTACCGCACCAAGTAAAAATCCAATGCCCAGCATGTGGATACTGGGATTCAGGACCCTGCTGAATGCCAGTGCGGCAAGAAGTGCCACAGGAGGACAGGATAGAAACAAAATATGAACGGGCGACAACTGCGGGATCTTGCGCATAACGAACAATAGTATCAGGTAAATGATCACTGTCAGCGCAGCTGGAAGAATGCGGTCTTTCCACTCATGCAGTTCTGCGTTATCAATCACCCTTGAAAGGTAAAGCAAAATGATCATTGAGGCTGGAAAAACAAAGGTAAACAACACAGTAACAACTACTGAAACACGTTTTACCTCTGGTTGAAGTACGGAGAGAGAGGTGCCTGAATTTAGAAGGATGACCATACCCAGGGTCGTCATGATCAGGGGATGAAATAAAAAAGAAAAGGCTCTCGCCACTATTTTTTCCATGGATGCGTCATTATAGTTCCTTTCTCAGTCGCGCTACCGGAAGGTTTAACTGCTCACGGTATTTGGCTACAGTGCGTCTCGCAATGTGGTAACCCTTTTCCTGAAGAATGACCGCCAGTTTATCATCTGTCAGTGGCCTGCGCTTATCTTCGCCTATGATACACTCATGCAATATCTTTTTGATCTCCCTGGTCGAAACCTCTTCGCCACTCTCTGTCTGTAGTCCTTCAGAGAAAAAATATTTCAGGGGATAGATCCCAAAATGGGTCTGAATATACTTGCTGTTCACAACCCTGGAGATCGTGGAGATGTCCAGCCCGGTCATATCCGCTATGTCCTTCAGTATCATCGGGCGCAGCAGAACCTCTTCGCCATCGGAAAAATATTTTTCCTGGTATTTTATGATCGCTTCTGCTGTAATCAACAGGGTGTTCTGGCGCTGCCTGATGGCATCAATAAACCATTTCGCCGAATCAAGCTTCTGTTTAACAAAGGTTACCGCATCTTTTTCATCCCTGGATGCACTCTTTTTATTGGCCTGATAAGATTCCAGCATCTCTGTATAGGTCCTGCTCAGTCGTAATTCAGGGACATTGGAAGCGTTCAGGGACAACTCAAGTTCACCATTGTTGACCTCAAGAATGAAATCAGGAACAATCTGATGAAAGTCCCTGCTCTGTGTCTCCCCATATGAACCCCCCGGTTTTGGATTCAGCCTGACGATAACCGCCAGGGCCTCTTTCAGCTGTTGTTCAGTAATGGACAAGCGCTGTATGATCTTATCGTAATGCTTATTGGTGAACTCCGCAAAATGATGTTTCAAAATCTTGTAAGCCACCTCATCCCCTGTCGTATCCAGACCATTACGTGAAAGCTGTAACATCAGGCATTCCTGCAAACTCCTGGCCCCCACTCCGGCCGGATCAAAATCCTGGATAATCATCAGTACCCCATGCAGTTGCTCATAGGTTGTCTCCATGCCAAAAGTAAAAGCCAGATCATCTGCAATCGCTTCGAGTTCTCTTCTCAGGTAACCATCATCATCGATATTTCCGATAATATATTCACCCAGGAGCTCTTGCTCCTCATCCAGCTTGCGTAATCCCATCTGGCTACTCAAATGCTCCCTGAAAGAACTTCCGCCCGAAAATGGAATCTCTTCATGCTTGTCATCCCTGGAATAATTTTGGGTATTCAGGCGATAAGAGGGAATATCATCATCGTCCATATAGTCTTCGAGAGAAAATTCCTCCTGCTCCCTTGTGTCATCTATCACTTCCTGTTCATCCTGCTCTGCCGGCTCTTCTGTACCCTCCTCCAATACAGGATTCTCCTCCAGCTCCTTCTTTATCCTCTGCTCCAGCTGTATTGCCGGAATCTCCAGCAACTTAATCATCTGGATCTGTTGCGGAGACAGCTTTTGAAGAAGTTTTTGCTGGAGTCGTTGCTTTAACATCTCATTCTGTTTTAAAACTCAGCATTCTTCGGTGTTCGGGGAAATGGTATCACATCCCTGATATTGCTCATTCCGGTAACAAACATCAGCAACCGTTCAAAACCAAGTCCGAACCCACTGTGTTCCACCGTACCAAATTTGCGGGTCTCAAGGTACCACCACAATTCATCCTCCGGAATATTCATCTCCCGCATTCTGTTCACCAACTTGTCATAATCCTCCTCACGCTGGGATCCGCCAATGATCTCTCCGATCTTGGGAAAGAGAACGTCCATCGCCCTTACCGTCTTTCCTCCCTCATTCTGTTTCATATAAAATGATTTTATCTCAGCGGGGTAATCTGTTAAGATCACTGGCCGCCTGAAAGCAACCTCCACAAGGTAACGCTCGTGTTCTGCCTGCAGGTCATTGCCCCATTGAACCGGGAATTCAAACTTGTGACCGGAAGCCATCAGTACATCTACAGCTTCGGTATATGATTTCCTCACAAATGTGTTTTCTACGATAAAATTCAATCTCTCCAGGAGCTCCTTATCGATCATCCTGTTCAGAAAATCCAGGTCGTCTGCACAATGTTCAAGTGCATATTTCACCAGGTATTTTAGAAAATCTTCTGCCAGGTCCATGTTATCATAGATATCATAAAAGGCCATTTCCGGTTCGATCATCCAGAATTCAGCAACGTGACGCGGAGTATTTGAATTCTCCGCCCTGAATGTCGGCCCGAAGGTATAGATAGAGGAAAGTGCCAAGGCCCCTAATTCGCCTTCCAGTTGACCGGAAACAGTAAGGTTGGTGGACCTGCCAAAAAAATCCCGGCTGAAATCCAGCTGCTGTGCTTCATCCCTGGGAAGATTGTTCAGATCCAGGGTCGTTACACGGAACATTGCACCCGCTCCTTCAGCATCGGATGCTGTGATAATGGGGGTGTGCAGGTAATAAAAACCCTTGTCGTTAAAATACTGATGTATCGCAAACGAGAGTGCATGCCTGATCCTGAACACTGCACCAAAGGTGTTGGTTCTGAAACGGAGATGTGCTATTTCACGCAAAAACTCGAATGAATGCCCCTTCTTCTGAAGAGGATATACTTCCGGGTCACAACCTCCGAGAAGCGAAATCTGATCCGCGTGAATCTCAACATTCTGTCCTTTCCCCGGCGATTCGACCAGGATACCCCGAACCGCAACAGAGCTTCCGGTAGTGATGTTTTTCACCAACTCTTCAGAAAACTTTTCAGCCTCGGCCACCACCTGAATATTGTGAATGGAGGTTCCATCATTTACTGCAATAAATGCCACCTGCCTGTTTCCTCTTTTTGTACGTACCCAACCCTTGAGCAAAACCTCCTTATTGAGCCTGTCTCCAGCAATTAACTCTTTAACTGTTGTTCGTGTCATCTGTAACTGATTTGATGATCGGGAAAAATCCCCAATCCTTTTCAAAAATACAAAAATAAGATTTTTAAAACTGAATCAGCATATCAGCAAAGATAATACCACACATATACTAACTATCTGCAAATTATCGTTTTTAATCTGCATTCCTTTACATTGTGAAAGGAATACTTTAATTTTACAATCTTAAATAGATATGATCATAAAAATGAGTGAGGAAAAAAAGAAGATACTGGTTACATGGGATTTTTCTCAGGCCGCCATCAACGCACTGAAGCATGCTGTTAAGATAGGAAAGATCGTAGACAATGATGTGGCCCTGTTTCACGTGACAACCGATATTGCACAAACAGATGAAGCGGAAAAGAAGCTGAAAGAGGCCAGTGCTGTACATTCCAGCGATCTGGATCATGATATATCATACATCCTGAAGAATGGATCGATCTTTGATGAGATATCCGATTATGCTTCCAATGAGAATAACCTTGTGAATTTTGCTATTCTCGGCACCCATGGTATCAAGGGAAGTCAGAAACTTTTCGGCAGCAAAGCCCTCCGGGTGATTAACGGGTCAACGGTGCCCTTTATGGTGGTACAGAATGAACCGCGTGAAAAAGAACGGTTCACAGATATTGTGTTCCCCATAGATTTCAAATCAGAAAACAAGGAAAAATTACAATGGGCGATCTTCCTGGGAAAATACCTCAATTCAAAGGTCCATCTTTTCAAAGTGCCTTCACGCGATAAGTCCCTGACAAAAAAAGTGAATGTAAACCTCAATTTTGCCATCAGGTTTCTTATTCAAAACAATATCGAATATGAGATCCACTCAGCTGCCGAAGGCAAAAGTTTTATGAAAGAAACCCTTGCTTTCAGCAAAAGTGTGGATGCCGACCTGATCCTGATCACAACAACAAAGCACATGACGCTTCTTGACCTTATCTTCAGTGCAAAGGAACAGTACCTGATCGCCAATGATGCCGGTATTCCGGTGATGTGCGTAACCCCCAGGGCCAGCTTTGCCAAAGTCAGTCAGTTCATGTATGGATAGGTTCTTCACATGCTCAAAATATAAATTCCCGTGTCTATTAATGTAAAAAATATTTCCAGGCGCTTCGGTGAACAATGGGCCGTCAAGGATGTATCTTTCACGGTCGGTTCAGGTGAAATAGTAGGTTTTATTGGTCCGAACGGAGCCGGTAAATCAACGACTATGAAGATCATTACCGGATTCCTGGCACCCAGTGCGGGAGAGGTACTGGTTAATGACTTGAATACCAGGGAGCATCCCATGGAGATAAAAAAGATCATCGGGTACCTTCCTGAGAATAATCCGCTTTACCAGGAAATGTACGTGACAGAATACCTGAAGTATGTAGCAGGACTGTATGGTATCCGGGGAGAAAAAGCGGACCGGAGGGTTGAAGATATCATAGAACATGTGGGGCTCCTTGATGAGCGGCATAAAAAGATTGAAAAACTCTCGAAAGGATACAGGCAAAGGGTCGGGTTGAGCCAGGCCCTGATCCATGATCCGGAAATTCTTATCCTGGATGAACCTACCTCAGGACTGGATCCTAACCAGATCGTCGGTATCCGTAACCTGATCTCCACCATGGGTGAGAAAAAAACAATCATCCTCTCAACACATATCATGCAGGAGGTGGAGGCAATCTGCGACAGGGTGATTATTATCGATCAGGGAAAGATAAAAGCAGACGAGGCTGCAGGTGATATCAGTAAAAAACAACATTCCGGTCAGACGATACAGGTGGAACTGGAAACTCATTTCCCGGCAGAAAAATGGAAAATACTGGAAAATATTTCCGGGGTGATCGAACTTCCCGGGAATATCTACCTGCTGGCCACCGAAAAGCAAAAAGATATCCGATCCTCTGTATTCAGATTTGCGGTGGAGAACAACCTGACTGTGCTATCTATGCATCTGAAAGAAAAAAGCCTTGAGGCTGTCTTCCGTGAACTTACAGGGGGCAATGGTTCCCTGAACCAGTAATACCAAGCCCCATTCTCCCTTTCTCATTTATAGGTAGTTGGGTTTTCCCAAACCATTTGGCATTGTATTTGTAAACATATAGATATATTTATATATTTGTCGATTCAAAAAAATTAAACCATGTAAACCTATGAAGAAAAGAGTATTAATAAGTTTAGTAGTACTGGCTCTGGCAGGGGTTTCAATATTCGCGCAAACAACACTGACAGATGTAATCAATGAATTCAATGCAGGTGTTGAAAGTTTAAACGATCAGGCCTACGAACCAGCCCTTACTCAGTTTAACAAATCCCTTGAACTGTGCGAAGCGGTTGGAGAAGAATCTGACGATATGAAGAAAAAAGCACAGGAGCAGATAGTTGGCACCCATTACAGACAGGCCATTACGCTGATGAAAAGAAAGCAATATGACAAAGCATTGCCTTCCCTCGAAAATACGGTGAAATATGCGAAAGAATATGAAGTAAAACCGGAATATGCGCAAAATGCCATAAAATATCTTCCATCCCTGTACCTCAGGGAAGGAAATGTACTCCGGATGCAGGAAAAATATGATGAGGCTATAGACATATTCGACAAAGCCCTTGAATTGCAACCCACACTGTATAAAGCACATCAGGGAAAAGGGATGGTTTATAAAGACATCAACAATACCGACATGATGCTGGAGGAATTTGCCATCGCCAGGCAAAAAGCAGTTCAGAAAAATGACCAGGAGGTAATCAATGATATCAATGCAGCCATTAACGGGCACTTCAGGGTGCTCATTGATGAGGAGCTAATAATGATGGACCCGGAAGATCCTGATTTTACTTTCCTGCTGGACATCTGTGATGAAGCGATTCAGGCCAACGACCAAAATTCTTATGCGTATTGGCAGGCTGCTACAGCACTAAATAAAATGGTGGAATATGATAAAGCCATTGAATATGCAGAAAAAGCCGTGGCTTATGAAACAGACCCCGTGCTGTTATCTGCCCTGAATTACGAATTGGGAATGGCATACTATAATACAGTCAGGTACGAAGATGCCTGTCAGGCCTTCAACAAGGTTACAGAAGAGCCTTTCCTCGGAAAAGCTGAAAAGAAAATGAGTGCAACTCCAAACTGCATCTAAAATAACAGACCTGAATACCATGAAAGCAGCGATAATATTTCGCTGTTTTTTTTTGGAATCAATTTAAATAATCATTTTCTTTGTGCGTCGAGATAAGTGGAAGGATTTGGCTGATTGCAACCACGGAAAAAAATTGCTAAAACAGTGTCTTTGTCCCGACAGCATTGCCCTTCCCCGCCACTTACCGCAGTGATTGTATAACAAATATTTGAACCATGTCATATCTATTTACTTCAGAATCCGTATCCGAAGGACATCCGGATAAGATCGCAGACCAGATATCTGATGCGCTGCTGGACGAATTTCTTGCTTTTGATCCACAATCCAAAGTAGCCTGTGAGACGCTTGTAACGACAGGACAAGTGGTCCTGGCTGGTGAAGTACATACCAATACCTATATCGACGTTCAAAAAGTAGCACGTGATGTGATCTGTCAGATTGGATATACAAAAAGTGCTTACCAATTCGAATGCAACAGCTGCGGTATCATGTCGGTCATCCATGAACAATCACCCGATATCAACCGGGGAGTTGAGCGCAAGAACCCGATGGAGCAAGGTGCAGGCGACCAGGGAATGATGTTCGGATATGCCACCAACGAAACGGACAATTATATGCCCCTTGCCCTGGACCTGAGCCACAGGTTGCTGGAAAGCCTGGCAGAAATACGCCGGGAAGGAACAGTAATGACCTACCTTCGTCCGGATTCTAAATCACAGGTAACGATTGAATACAGCGATGACAATACTCCACTGAGGGTCCATACCATTGTCGTCTCTACCCAGCATGATGAATTTGACACTGATGATGAACGCATGCTGCTTAAGATAAAAAAAGATGTAAAAGAAATTCTGATCCCCCGCGTGAAGGCAACACTGCCCGACAGAATCCGTGACCTTATTGATGACCATTATATCCTTCATGTAAATCCTACTGGTAAGTTTGTGATCGGCGGTCCACACGGAGATACCGGGCTTACTGGTCGGAAAATCATCGTCGACACGTATGGTGGAAAAGGCGCACACGGTGGTGGCGCTTTTTCAGGAAAAGACCCATCCAAAGTAGACCGCTCAGCAGCCTATGCAGCACGACACATCGCAAAGAACATGGTCGCAGCTGGTGTTGCCGATGAATTGCTTGTACAACTCTCCTATGCCATCGGTGTAGCCAGACCCATGGGTGTTTATGTTAATACATACGGATCTTCGAAAGTTGGCATCTCCGACAGCGAAATCGCAAATAAGATCCAGGAAATGTTTGACCTCAGACCCGCAGCCATCGAAAATGATTTAAAACTCAGAAATCCCATCTACCGTGAGACAGCGGCCTACGGACATATGGGCAGGAAACACGAAAAAGTAAAGAAAGTCTTCGAATCACAATACTGGGATACGCTGCAAATTGAGGTAGAACTGTTTACCTGGGAGGAACTGAACCGGGTAGAAGAAATTAAAAAAATATTTAACCTGTAATACCAATTCATATGTTTTCAGGAATTGTAGAAGAAACCGCAAGGGTTGTTGCACTGGAAAAAGAGAAGGACAACCTGCATATCACGCTGGAATGTTCGTTTGTTAATGAACTAAAAATTGATCAAAGTATATCACATAACGGGGTCTGCCTTACCGTAGTAGATATCCGGGGAAATAGCTACGTCGTAACTGCCATACAGGAAACCCTGGTAAAATCAAACCTGGGTATGCTGAAAGTGGGCGATAAGGTAAATTTGGAGAGAAGTACAAAGCTCGACGGAAGACTTGACGGACACATGGTACAGGGGCATGTTGACCTTACTGCTAAATGCACATCTGTTAAAGAAGCTGAAGGAAGCTGGTATTACGCCTTTGAGTATGAACCAAAAAACGAAGAACACCTGACCGTTGAAAAAGGTTCAGTATCAATCAATGGCGTTAGCCTCACCGTTGTCAATTCCAGGGAACGGTCATTCGAAGTTGCTATCATTCCCTATACCTACGAAGCCACCAATTTTCATACCTTCGAACCAGGAACCGTGGTCAATATAGAGTTTGATATCATTGGCAAATACATTGCGAAAATTATAAAACAGATGCAGCAGTAAAAGCCGCCGGTACATATGTTCTAAAGAACCTTTTTCCCTGAAGGAATCTCGTGAACAACATTGTATCTTTAGTCTTCATCATTCCAACAAATCATGAAGACAATCCTTATCCTTGGTGCAGGCCTCTCTTCCAATATGCTGATCCACTATTTCATTGAACGGGCAGCCAAACTGAATATAAAAATACGTGTAGGGGACAAATCACATGCCACCGCAGCAGCAAAGACCGAAAATTGCCCGCAATGCAGCGCTTTTGAATTTGATATCTACAATGATATCCAGTGCAACAAGGAGGTCGCAAAGGCCGACCTTGTAATCTCCATGCTCCCCGCCCGCATGCATCCCCTCGTGGCCAGGGCATGCATCAAACATGGCCGCAACATGATAACCGCCTCCTATGCCGGAAGCGAAATAAAAGAGATGGATTTCGAAGCCCGTAAAAATGGGATCGTCATTATGAATGAATGTGGTGTTGATCCCGGTATCGACCACATGTCGGCCATGCAAATGATCAACAACATTGGTGCAAAAGGTTATGAAATGATAGCATTTGAATCCAGTACCGGCGGACTGGTAGCACCTGGATTCGAGAACAATCCCTGGCAATACAAATTCACCTGGAATCCCAGAAACGTGGTACTTGCAGGACAAGACGGAGCAAGGTTTCTTCACAATGGCAAGTTCAAATACATACCGTATCACAAGCTATTCAACCGCACAGAGACCATCCATGTCCCCGGACTGGGAGAATTTGAAGTCTATGGCAACCGCGACTCCCTTACTTATCGCGATACGTATAAACTGCACCACCTTGAAACCATGTTCCGCGGAACAATCCGCCGTCCCGGATTCTGCGAAGCCTGGAATATCTTCGTTCAGCTTGGAGCAACAGATGACAGCTACGTCATGGAAGATACAGAAAATATGACGTGCCGTGAATTTATCAATAGCTTCATGGCATACAGGGTGGACATTCCCGTGGAGGAGAAACTTTCCCTCTACCTCGGTATTCCCCTGAACTCATCCATGATGGGACGACTCCAGTGGCTGGGGATCTTTGAAGATACAAAAATCGGGAAACCCGGACTCACCCCTGCCAAAGTATTACAAACCATCCTTGAGAAGAAATGGTCACTGGAATCCGGAGACAAAGATATGATTGTCATGCAGCACCAGTTTGATTATATGGATGGAGAACTGCGAAAAAAAATCTATTCCACCATGACCCATATTGGAAAAGATTCCTACAATACCGCCATGGCAGCAACGGTAGGCCTTCCGGTTGCAATTACAGCCAGGTTGATACTCGAGGGTAAAATTAATCTTAAAGGTGTCCATCTTCCGGTTATCCCGGAAGTCTATGAACCTGTGCTGAAGGAGCTGGAACAGCTCGGGATCAGATTTGTAGAGGAGGAGGTCGTCATCCCCAGGGATATCAGCAGTGTCTGATCACACCGTGAAAAAACTTGTATCAAGGGTAATATTCAAAGATCAACAATCATCCCATCTCTCATCCTAACCATGCGATCGGCCATCCCGGCCAGCTGCAGATCGTGGGTAACAATCACCAACGTCTTATTCATCTCATCCCTGAGCCTGAAAAACAGATTATGCAGCTCCTGCTTGTTCTCGGTATCAAGGTTACCGGAAGGTTCATCAGCCAGGATCACTGCGGGATCATTAATCAGGGCACGCGCTATTGCTACCCGCTGCTGCTCACCACCCGAAAGCTCATTTGGCTTATGATCCAACCGCTCTGACAACTTCAGGAAATTGAGCAGCTCTTTGGCCCGCTTCTCAACTTTCCCCCTTGGGGTTTTTGCAATGAAACCGGGAATACAAACATTTTCCAATGCAGTAAATTCAGGCAACAATTGGTGAAACTGGAAAACAAAACCAATGTTTCGATTCCTGAAACGGGCAAGCTGATTTCCCTGGAGGCGGGAAGTCTCTATACCATTAACCTCAACGGTGCCTCCATTTTGCCTGCTCAATGTTCCCATGATCTGCAGCAATGTGGTCTTTCCTGCTCCGGAAGCACCAACTACAGAGACAACCTCTCCCTCCGCTATCTGGAGTGAAATGCCTTTCAGCACCTGCAGGTTCCCGTATCGTTTGGTAATATCTTGCGTCCGAATCATCATGGTCAGGTGATAAAGATAAAATAAATATATGAAGCATACCCCAATAGCATCACTGTTCCTTCAAACCGGTTGATCCTACCCTTGTTGGCTGGCAGCATGAAGAGCAACAGGATAACCCCAGACCCAATCATCCAGGGCATGTCGATAGTCAGCACCTCAGGCACAGTGGTAATGGGTTTGATTAATGAAGTGATACCCAATACAGAAATAATATTCATTATATTGGATCCCAATATATTTCCAATAGATATCTCTGTTTCCCTCTTGAATGCAGCTATAACACTGGTGGCCAGTTCTGGAAGACTTGTTCCCAGAGCAACCATCGTGATAGAGATCACCCGCTCACTGATGCCAAAATAGCCGGCCATTTCTGCAGCGCTATTTACCAAAAGGGAAGCCCCAAAAGCCAGTCCGGCACAGGAGATCAAAAAAATTAAGATCGCTGTCCACCACCTGGACTTTCGCTCTTTTCCCTGATTGGTTGGATCTTCATTTATACGCTTCCGTGATTGCATAACGGAAAAAACAATATAGAGAAGAAAGAGAACAGCCAGGACAAACCCTTCCAACCTGGTGATTTGGTTATCAAGCAGAAACAAAAACAGTAATAGCGTCAGAACAATCATTACCGGCCAGTCACGGACAATGGACGAGCGTCTGACCACGAGCGGAAATATGACCGTGGTAAGTCCGAGTACAAGAAGAATGTTGGAAATATTGCTCCCGATAACATTCCCAACAGCCATATCGGGATGACCCAGTACGGCGGCCTGAATGCTTACCAATAACTCAGGAGCAGAAGTGCCGAAGGCTACTATCGTCAGCCCGATAATGCTTGAAGGAATTTTGAATTGTCTGGCGATGATCACACTGCTTTCAACAAGAAATTTTCCGCTTACAAGAAGCAGTATTAATCCGGCCACTAATAATAGAATGGTAGCGATTTCCATGAATGATCAGCGGTCCGAATCCGAATCGACCTGTTTTTTTACATTCTTCACCACTTCGTTCGCATCCTTCTTCAGATCATCCCTGATCTCCTTAAAATCATTGACAACATCTGAAGTACTGTCCTGCATCTCCCTTTTTATATCTTCGGTCGCACGCCTGAACTCTTTCATGCCCTGACCAAACATCCTCGCCATCCTTGGTATCTCCTTTGAACCAAACAACAGCAAAACAGCAAGTATAACGATTAGGATCTCCTGCCCACTAAAAAATAACAGTACCCAAGCCATCTATGTTACATATTTATGCAAAGATAACAAGGTTTAAAGACAATTGCTGAAATAATACCTATGATTTTCGCACACCTTTCAACACCCTTGTGGTCTCTCCCTTCCGTATAGTATCATATACCACCGGTGTGGCAATGAACAAAGATGAGTAGGTTCCAACCACAACACCAATCAGCAGTGCAAAGATGAACCCACGTATCACATCACCTCCAAAGATAAAGATGGTAAGAAGCACAACAAACGTACTGAGAGATGTACTGAACGTCCTGCTCAGCGTACCGTTCAATGCCAAATTAAAGATCTCCTTACGCTCCCGTTTCCGGTGAAGTCCCAGGAATTCCCTGATCCGGTCAAATACCACCACGGTATCATTGATCGAGTAACCTACCACTGTGAGGATTGCTGCAATAAAGGCCTGGTCAATCTCCAGCGAGAAAGGCATGATGCCACTCAGCAGCGAGAAGATACCCATCACAATAATTACATCGTGCACCAGTGCCGTAAGCGCTCCTAAACCATACTGCCAGTTCCGGAATCGAATCAGGATATACATGAATATGATTGCTAGTGAAGCAAGAACCACCCATACCGAACTTCTTTTGATATCGTCGGCAATGGTTGGACCCACCTTGTGGGCGCTGACAATATACTCCTGATCACTGACAAACTCATTTAAACCGACCTCGTCACCCAACAATGACTGCAAGCTGCTAAACATTGTAGCCTTGATAATGGAATCAGCCTCCGGCCTTTCATCTTCAATCATATACTTGGTCGTAACACGCACTGCGTTCTTCTGTCCAAAAGTAATTACAGTAGGCATTTCACCAAATCCGTCAGTAAGCAATTCTCTGACCTGTGTTACATCCACATCCTCCTTGAACTCTATCACATAGTTTCGTCCACCGGTAAAATCAACACCGCCGTTCAACCCTCTGAATGTAAGTGACAAAATACTAGCAGCTACAAGAATTCCGGAAATCACATAGGCAATTTTTCTTTTGTCAAGGAATTTAATCTTCGTATTCTGGAATGCATTCTCGGTAAGCTTTGTAGAGAAGGTCAGTTTCCAGCCTTTTTCAAGATAGCGCTCATAAACAAGCCTGGTCAGAATCACAGCAGAAAAGAGTGAAGTCAGAATACCAATAACCAGCGTGGTTGCAAAACCCTTGATCGGCCCCGTACCGAAAAAGAAGAGAATCAGTGCCGTAAGGAATGTGGTAACGTTGGCATCGATGATCGCAGAATAGGCATTTCTGTAACCATCCTTGATGGCTGCCTTCTTCCCCTTTCCGGCAGCAAGTTCCTCCCGGATCCTGTCATATATCAGTACATTGGCATCCACCGACATACCAATGGTAAGCACAATACCAGCGATACCCGGCAGGGTCAGCGCCGCCTGCAATGAAGCCAACACACCGATCAGAAAAAACATGTTCGCAATCAACGCAAGGTCAGCTACCAGACCGGCCCTGCGGCTGTAATAGAAAACCATATAAAGGAGCACCACCACAAAAGCAATCAGGAACGAATTAAAACCTGCCTTCACAGATTTTGCCCCCAGTGAGGGGCCGATCACTTCACTTGATTCCACCCTGGCCCTGGCCGGCATTTTACCCGACTTCAGGATATTCGCAAGGTCGGTAGCCTCATTCTGGGTAAAATTACCGGAAATGGAGGAACTGCCTCCCTTGATCTCTTCATTCACATTGGGTGCAGAGTATACCACCCCGTCCAGTACAATCGCAATCGCCTTCTGTACATTTTCCCTTGTCAGATTGGCCCACCGTTTGGCACCCTCTGAATTCATGCTCATGGAGACCTCAAAAGCACCCGTATATTGGTCCGTAGTTGTTCGCGCATCCGTTACATATTTTCCATCCATCGCAGGCTGTCCATTCCTGGTGGCCTTTAGCGAATAGAGGTAAATAAACTCCGTCTCTTCACCCATTCCCTGGAAGTGCCAGGCAAACCTCAGATCAGCAGGGAACAACTGCCTTACCCGTGGAATGGATAAATATTCGTTCACCTTGGCTGTATCACTCAACTCAACCACCCCAATTACAGCACTTGGTATTAGCTGACCTTCATTGTTCACATAGGGCCGCATTACAGCAAACAGTGGATTATCACGCATAAATGCAGCTTCCTCTTCCCCGAACAAATCTGCTTCACCACTGTCATCAAGAAGGCTGAGATCTGCGGTATCAGATAAGATACGTTCATCATCCAGCAGCATCTCTTCATCCTCTTTCTCCGACTCTTCCAGTACTGCTACTTCTGCTTCAGTATCCTGCGACGCTTCATCTTCAAGAGTTTCCGAAGTACTGCTCATATCAGCAATGATCTGGTTGGCCTCTTCAATAGAGGACCAGACATCAACATTCTCATAAGTGGTCCAAAACTCCAGATTAGCAGTACCGGTTAGAAGCTTTGTTACACGCTCAGGCTCTTTCACACCAGGCAGTGCAACCAGAATACGTCCCTGGCGCTCCAAACGCTGGATATTCATCTGCACAACACCAAAACGGTCAATCCTGTTGCGGAGAACGTTGTATGAATTATCAATGGCATCCTCAGCTTCTCTCTTCAGAAATTCAACCACCTCATCATTGGAAGTATTGAAATCAATATCTCCCCTGGATTCCGGCGTCATAAAGAACTGGGCCAGCTGTGCACCCGGATTCTGCTCCTCAAATGCATCTGCAAACAGATCAACAAAATCATTTGTTGAATTTCTCTTTTCTATCTTGGCAGCATCCATTGAGGAAGTGAAAACCGGATCGGATAAATATTGCGGTGCCGCTAAAGCCCGGATAATATCTTCCACAGCGATCTCCAGCACCACATTCATACCCCCCTTGAGGTCCAGCCCCAGGTTAATCTCTCGCTCTTTACAATCCTGGTATGTGTACTTCTTCAACCAAACGAAATTATAGATCTCCACATTCTTCATGGAATCGAGATATGCCCTCTCCACAACGGGATCCCCCTGGGCAACATTCCGTGCTTCACGCTCTACCTTGGTGGTGAAAAAAGTAAATGTCAACTGGTAAAGACAAATTGCTGCGAAAGTGATAGCCAATAATTTTACAGCACCTTTATTCTGCATTTTAACTAATTTATTAATAGTGAGTTAATAAGTCATTCCTTTTCGAAGCGCAAATATAATATTATTTTTTTGAAACTCAGGGAAAGATCCAAAGCAAATACACCGCGAAGCAGAGACCTGTCATCCAGGACACCTCTCTTTCGCGGTGCAAAAAAATGTATTGCTGACCGGTCAGAACAGTTTCAGGTCTTCCAGCACTTTCATTACGGTCTGAACCGAATCTGAAGATGTTTTTAGTAACTTCTTTTCATCCTGGTTCAGGCTGATCTCAATGATCTCCTCAACACCATCCTTGCCAAGCTTAACCGGCACGCCAAGATAGATATCCTTAAGTCCATACTCGCCTTTGAGCATCGCACACACCGGGAAGATTCGTTTCTGGTCATCCACAATAGCCTCCACCATCTGCGCAACGGCAGAGCCTGGGGCATACCAGGCTGATGTTCCCATCAGACGAACAAGTTCTCC
Source organism: Bacteroidales bacterium (assembly GCA_018400695.1). Taxonomy (GTDB): domain Bacteria; phylum Bacteroidota; class Bacteroidia; order Bacteroidales; genus M55B112. The sequence continues at coordinate 15,869 of JAGYMF010000002.1, forward strand.
TCCTCCCTTGCGCGTCCGGTCAACAATTTTTTCAATCACTGCCGGCCCCAATAACTCAGTTACAGGGATACCATTAATCGAAGTATACCTGGGAAGCGGTACCATCGTATCACCATGACCCCCAAGCAACATGGCATGGATATCTTCCGGTGAGACATTTAATGCGTCGGCGATAAATGCTTTGTACCTCCCCGTATCCAGGATCCCAGCCATGCCAAACACTTTGTTTGGAGCCTTATTGGCCGCCAGAAAGGCCGCATAGGTCATCACGTCGAGGGGATTGGAAACCACGATAATAATGGCATCCGGAGAATATTTCACAACCCTTTCTGTAACATCCTTTACAATCGTTGCATTTGTCTTTATAAGATCATCCCTGGACATCCCGGGCTTCCGCGGAAGCCCTGAGGTAATCACAACAACACCTGAACCCTTGGTTTTCAAATAATCGTTCGTCACACCGGTTACCCGGGTATTAAAGTGAATGATAGAGGAGGTTTGCCAGATATCCAGCGCCTTTCCCTCAGCAAGCCCCTCTTTAATATCCAGCAATACAACCTCCCTTGCAAGATCCTTCTGAGCAATGACATTGGCCGTAGTTGCACCGACATTACCAGCTCCAATTACAGTAATTTTATTCATTTTATCATGGGTTTTAAGTTGGTACTAATCCTGTTTATAGCCAGTCAGAAACAAAGATAACAAATTTAAATATCTGCATGTATGAATATGTCTTAAGATGATTACAATATAACAAATAATAGCACCTTATCCGATACATAACAAAAGTTATAATTCATTTGACAGGAAGAAATATTTGCCGCTGTTACTTGAATTGAAACACAATTTATCATAACTTGTAACAAACGTCAATAAAGCAGCTCCTAATGAAAGCCGATCTTTCAAAATATAAACAAGAGTGGTACAAGGAAGATACCGCAAAAGGTATATTCCCGGGTCCGGTAGTTACGATATCCAGAGAGCTGGGGTGCCCGGCAAAAACCATCGCCTGCATGCTGGCGAATGAACTAAACCTGATCAGGTCAAACAAAGCAAAAAGCCACTCCTGGAAATGGATCAGCAAAGAGATTCTTCATGAATCTGCAAAAGAGCTGGATGTGGATTGCGATCAGATTGAACATGTCTTCCATTACAAAAACAGGAATGCACTCGAAGACCTGTTGATGGCACAATCTAAGAACTACTATAAATCTGACCTGAAGATCAGAACCACCATCGCAAAGGTTATCCGTGATATTGCCAATACCGGCAATGCCATTATCGTAGGCCGGGGGGGTGTGGCCATTACCAGGGATATCCCAAAATCACTTCATATCATGCTGGAAGCACCAATGGAATGGCGCGCCGTAAGAACGGCCTCAAAACACGACATGACCCTCGAACAGGCAAGAAACTATGCACAATCCGTCGACAAAAAAAGGAAACAATTCAGGGATTATTTCCAGGGAAAAGGCAATGACTATACCCGATTTGATATAAAATTCAACTGCATGACACTCGAGACAGAGACAATCGTAAAGATCATCATTGCAGCACTTAAAACAAGACAATTTATCTAACCCTCCGGTCCGCCGAATCAGCACCTTCATAAGCTCCCCGTTCATAAGTACTGTTTCACCTTTAAATACTTTTTCTTAATTTTAGAAAAAATGATGGCCCATGAGATCTGTAACCCTGCTCCTCCTGCTATTCCTGCTATTCCTGAATGCATGTAAAGAACAGCCCCGGCCAACCGCAGAACCTTTTCGATATACAGAGGAGCTGAAATCTAAAAACAATGAGGTCAGTGAGGTGATCTATTCCATGCACCTCCCCACCGATATGGCCGGACTTTTCAACCGCACAGGCACAAATTACGATCCCGCTATTCCTGCCCCCATCAACAGTATTACCCTATACACCAACCCGGAAAAGATTGCCCTTATGCTGGGAGTCTATGGCGTAAATATCACTTATATGAAGCTTCTCGGTCAAACAATTCCTGCAGCACAATACTACAAAGCCATCGAAACCCTCTCTGATAAGATCGGAATTCCACAGACGATCTTTGAAGAGTCCTCCCTCTATCTGGAGAAATATTTTGCCGAAGAAGATTCCCTGTCTGCTGTCATCGAAACAATTTACCGGAAAACAGACCGCTTCTTCAGGGAAAACAATCGCGACAACCTGGCAGCACTTTCTCTTACCGGAGGATGGATCGAAGCCATGTACGTGGGTATAAAAATTTATGAAGCCGATAATGGCAACCAGGTGATGGCAGAAAGGCTGCTTCAGCAAAAATATTCCCTCAACAGCATCTATACCATCCTAAGCAATCACCAGGAATCTCTCGAAGTTAAAGAATACCTCCTGATGATAAAAAAGATACGAAAAGTATTCGACCGGGTAGAAATCAGGTACCAGAAAAAGGGATTCAACCTGGACACCACACAGAAAAAGATCCAAACCTATAATACCCTGATCAGGTATGATGAAGAGACCATGGACGACCTGGCCAGGATTATTCCGCTCGTAAGAAACAGCGTTATTTCATATGAAGAAGATTAAAAAAAAGGCGGTTTTCAATCAATTCTACATAAGTACACTTATTATCTTCGTTTTACTCCCTGTTGCCCCCCCCGGCACAGCACAAATCTCCTCCTCCTTCGAACTCAGGTACTATTCGAAGGACAAAACCGCTGAAGGAATCACGGATTTCAAGGGGGAGAATGAATTCTTTAACACCGCCGAAAGAGTCGAATTCCTGAACGCCTATGCAGACGTGGCGGGTAAATGGTTTCTGGATACCAGCCTTCAAATGCAAGTAAATACTGCAGATGAAATCAGCCGCTTTATAAAGCAGCTCAGAGAACAACCGCTTCCTGAAATAAGAAAACGGATCAGACTGGACAACTGGTTTTCCATAGGATACAAAGCGGGAGACCGTGAACGTTCCCTGGCTTCTGCAGAAAAATGGGAGACCTTTCAGGACATCTCCGTTGAACAGGGGGTGCTCCATTTCAACCAACCCAATACGCGCATCGAAAAAACAACCGACAGTCTTCAATGGCGTTTCTTCCTCAGCTGGAAAGCAATGAACAGTAAAGGAAAAGTGCCGCTAACTGTCGCCCTGAAAAAAAATAACCATACCATCGCTGAGGCCGGATTTCACTCCAATGGCAACATCTTCTTTACTGAAAGAGGAAATGACAGAATGGGGGAAGCCTACCTTCCCGGGAAATGGTACGATTTTAAAATTGAAGCTGACCTTGTTAATAACCGCTATAACCTTTACATAAACGGCAGGAAAGCTGGTGACTGGATCCCAATGCAGAAAACATCCCTGATCAACAACATCGTGATCACTGGTGGCGAAGGCATCCAGCTGGATGACCTCACCGGGCTGAAGTTTGATACCACCAACTGCATGCCCGGGCATCCTTACAGAATCATCCCCTTTATCAGGGAAAGTTTTAATATCATCCCCTCGCTTGACAACTGGCCGGACCCAAATTATGATGACCGCACATGGAAAATCACAAACCTGCCGGCGGTAAGGGGCGGAGCTCTGGAATCGGGTGAAGACCTGTTTCTGAGAAAAAAAATCCGGCCGGGATCATTCGAAAAAGCCTGGCTCAATATTGAAACCCTGGACCCGGGAGGAGAGGTGTGGATCAACGGCAGGGTTGTTTTTGTAACACATAACACCCATCCCGTTAAACTGGATATTTCAGAATTCCTGAAACCTTATCAACTCAATACCATCGGCATCAGGATCTTCTCTTTCTATAACAACGAAAACCTTTATCATTCACCGCAGGACAGGAATATTGGCTGGTTTTGCGGAAGGGCATGGATCGACCTCACCGAAAAAACCAGTATCAGCCAGATAAAAGTATTCACCTCCTCCTTAAAACAAGATGCCCGCCAGCAACACAAAATCGTCATACAGAACAATGCCGACTCCACCTTTTCCGGAAAAGTCTCCATCGATTACTATCCATGGTTCCCGGTGGAAGGCGAAAAAAAGGCAGCATCGTTTGAATGGCCGGTGGAAATATTTGCCCGCGATACGGTTCACCTGTTCCTGAATGGCACCGTAAAAAACCCATATCTGTGGACCCACGATGATCCAAACCTCTATAGGGTACATGCAAAAATTATGGATGGCAATCGCGTAATCGATGATGAGGTGATCACCACCGGTATCCGCACCGTCAGCCAGGAAGCGGGCATCTTCAGAATCAACGGAGAACCTGAGTTGCTGGGTGGAGCGCAAACAATGGGCTTTAGAATGCCAGTCGAAAATATTGCCAAATGGAACCGATGTGCACCGGCTGAAGTTCTCGCAAACGAACTGCTGGCATGCAAAAAACTGGGCAACCTGCTGCGCATCCATATTCATGCCGGAGGACACTACGCCCACAGCGTGAACGATCCCCGAATGGCTGAGATGGCCGACCAACTGGGATTGATGCTTATCTGGCCAACCAATGCCTGGATCCGCGAAGGCGATTGGGGAGGCATCGATTTTGAAGGCTATCCCAAGTACATGGAACAGGTGTTCAACCACCCCAGCATCGTTATCTGGGAGGGATCAAACCATCCCAATCAATTCTACGGAAAGCCCCTTTCCTATTCAAGCCGTTTCATCACAAAAATGTACAAGACCATTGCTGACGCAGACTCCTCCAGGCTTGTATCCCCCACTTCATACAACAAACACCTGGCCTATAGGAACGATGAAGGAACCATTGACAAAGAAGGCAACCCTGTCATTCCATGCAAGGAGTGGACCGCACCGCTGATCGTCAGGGGAAACCAGGATGCTCTCACAGGATATGGGGCTGAATGGCATCGTATCCGGCAGTGGCCGGATAATTACCGGCGCTCATTGCTCGAAAGCAACCAAAGGGCTTATTTTAATTTCGAACATGAAGAGTCGATCGGTATGCAAAACTTCGCCCTGGCAAAGGGAAAACCCTGGTACCAGATGCCTTCCTACGAGAACATCTATGATTTAGGCAGTATAGGAAGGGAGTTTCATTACGACGAATGGAGGGCGAGTCAGGCCTGGCAGGCATTCAGCGCCTGGGAATCCATGAAATGGCAGAGAATTAAAGATGTAGACGGATTCAGCTGGTGCTGTCTCCACGGCGGTCCCAACAGCGGAACCTATCGCAAACCACTGATTGATGCCCTGGGCCATGCCAAACTTTCTTTCTATACCAATAAAATGGCGTTGCAGGATGTCACTGCAGGAAGCAATAACACCGATGTGGTCTACCACAGGAAGGATGAGTTAAGTCCGGTAATCATACACGTGGGTAAAGCGCAGGAAGTGAAACTAAAGGTTGTCGTTAAAACCGTTGCCGGAAAAATTACCGATACCCGGGTATTTAACAGCATCATGCTCGAGGAGGGACGTAATATAAAAGAAACAGCCTCCTTCAGACCAAAATTCGCTGAAGAAGGCTATTATATTTTTGAATACTACGTCCTTAGTCCGTAGTACTGAAATTTGTCGAAATGGTAAGATAAAGGTTGGTCTTCACCTTGAAACTGCTGCCAAAATCTTCTTCTTCAAATTCATATTCGCTGCCGTCTGCATTCTGAAATGCATAAGCAAAACTGATGTTGAAGCTTCCGGGATCCTCCATCCATGCAATGACCTGTGCCACAGCCACAGTGTCGAGCACAAAATCCCCCTCTTCACCAATCGTGGAAAGATGACCCAGGTTTTCCGGAGCAATTGTCGCCAGGGTCACTGTAGTGGTTGAATCCACATCAGTTACCTCTATACTTCCGGTGAAATGGAGATCTTCAGGTGCATTAAAATCCAGGATTTCGTAAGTAGCTTTGCTGAGCATGTAGCCATCTACATACTGACTATAGGTTTGAAACTCCTCATACTCCCTGATATCGATAAATTCTTCCTCCGTAATGCCCTCTGCGATATTTTCATCAATCACAAATTCATAGGTTTCACTCACAACCTTGTCAATGTCAGGAATAAAATCTCCCAGCATATCACAAGAGGTGAACCCTGCAAAAATTACAAAAACAGAAATGAAAACTATTTTTTTCATGTTCAAATTAATTGGTTATGATAGGTAAATATAACAAGATTTGCTATATGATTGTTTCGCCCTCGCGAAAAAAATAACTTTTTTTTAACAAAAAATCATCCTGAATATTTAAACCAGCACCTTCCCCGTCATCTCCTCAGGAATAGCAATCCCCATAATATGCAACAACGTGGGTGCCACGTCGGCAAGAATTCCCTCCCTGATCGAAGTATAGTCGTCTGTTACAAGGACGCATGGAACGGGATTCAGGGAATGGGCCGTATTGGGAGAACCATCTGCATTCACTGCATAATCGGCATTGCCATGATCCGCAATGATCATCACATCATAACCATTGGCCCTGGCCGCTTCGACCACATCTCCTGCACATTCATCCACCGTCTGAATGGCTTTTTTGATGGCTTCATATACCCCGGTATGTCCAACCATGTCGCCATTGGCAAAATTCAGACAGATAAAATCGTGGATGCCGGTGTGCAGATCTTCCACCACCTTATCCCGCACACCATAGGCACTCATTTCTGGCTGCAGGTCGTAAGTTGCCACCTTTGGCGAAGGCACCAGAATCCTCTCCTCGTTTTCAAAAACCTGCTCCCTGCCACCTGAAAAGAAAAAGGTAACATGGGCATATTTTTCCGTTTCCGCAATCCGAAGCTGTTTCAAACCAGCCGCGGAGACAACTTCACCCATGGTATTGGTAACATTATCCTTTCCGAAAATAACATTCATTCCCTTATAAGTAACATCATATGGGGTCATGGTACAGTAATGCAGGGGGATGGTCTTCATCCCATATTCCGGCATATTCTGCTGCGTCAGGACCGTGGTGATCTCCTTCGCCCTGTCGTTCCTGAAATTAAAAAACACGACCACATCGCCATCACCAATCCTTCCAACAGGTTCCTGGTCATCGCCAACCATCACGATCGGTTTAATAAACTCATCCGTCACCCCTTCCCTGTACGATTCATCGATGGACTGCAGAATGTCGGAAGATTTCTTTCCAACCCCATTCACCAGCAGGTCATAGGCCTCTTTGATCCGCTCCCACCTTTTGTCCCTGTCCATGGCGTAATACCGGCCGACAAAAGTGGCCAGTTTTCCATTGGAACCTGCAAGGTGTTTCAGCAACCGCTCCAGATACCCCTTGCCACTCTGCGGATCCGTATCCCTGCCATCCCCGAAGCCATGGATAAATACATCTTTAATACCATATGTTCCGGTCATGTCGCACAAAGCATAGAGGTGTTTGTCAAGCGAGTGCACACCACCATCCGACAACAAGCCCAGAAAATGAACTGCTCTCTTGTTGTCCCTCGCATAGCTGAATGCATCCACAAGCACCTTGTTCTCTTTGATGGAACCATCTTTAATTGCTTTGTTGATCTTCACAAGATCCTGGTAAACAATTCGTCCGGCCCCGATGTTCAGGTGTCCCACCTCTGAATTACCCATCTGTCCATCGGGCAACCCAACATTCTCTCCCGATGCATACAGGTGATTAAATGGGAACTCCTTTTCAAGACGGTCCATGTTTGGGGTGGGGACCTGGCTGATTACATCAGATTCCGTTCCGTTTCCCAATCCCCAGCCATCCAAAATCATAAGGAGTGTTTTCTTTTTCATGTATATAAGTCTTTAAAAATAAAGCCAATTAACAAGTCGGCTATGAATTTGTTTTCATCTGTTGGTCACGTGTCGACTTAGAGAAAAAATATTTGCTACATATTTACTATTACTAACTGAACACTACGGAGCACAAATTGTTTGTTGTCCGGCAATGCAGGAAGGGCACAAATTTAGATTTTTTTACCGGACTTACATAAAAAAACCGATATGATCAACATCCACTGCGCTAACGGAAAAAGGAAAAGAACCAGTTACCTGTTCATTCTTCTCCTGTCTGTTTCTGTAGCCTGCAGCACCGACAAAGGAACTGTTGATCTGCTCAAACATCCGGGCAGGTGGCAGGGAGATCCATTCAACCTTACCACGGAAGGAGTCATGGAGCTGAATGGGGAATACCAATAAAAAAGACGCCGATAAAAGCTGTGAAGTGATCATCGATAACAGCCAGACGGGCGATTGGAATCACCTGTTGAAAACTGGGAATAAATTATGGGATTGCCGCCAACTGTAGACCCAAGTTTCCCATTGAGACGGACGAGCAATTGGCAGATTACCTGGCCTCCATCAGTGGGTTGCCGATATTCAAGGCGATGCAGGCAGAGGGGCGTGAATGAGAGGTGGGCGATCCGGAAAATGGCGCTGTATGAGATTACCGGGTTAAATCAAGCAACGCTACTTTTCGGAAGTCGATGGGGTGTGACTCCGACTGAAGCGAGATGAATCCCTCTTTTAATGGAGTCCCCTCAGGTACAGGATATCCTTCCGGTTTATGCTCCCCTCCAATCACCGGCCTGCTAAAGGTCAGCACCGTATCCCCATCCACCAGGTGATGAATGATGCTGTCGCCATGAACAATAAACTCGGCCACAACCCACTCCTCTCCACGAATGGTCTTTGATGTGGAGCTGTTGCAGTGCTCTGTTACCAGCTCGCCACTGAAATGAACATGGGTGCCCGGTGTACAGAGATTCATTGTCGGGCGTTCACCCTCCTCATATCCGCCCAGAAACTGTCCTTCAAGGGATACGGGAAATGACTGATCAATAAGCATGCTGGCAGCTGATTGTGAATGATACATCACTCCGCTGTTTTTGAAGGCCCATGCCTGTCCACCGGGGGCCTGCGCACCCACAATTCTGTATTCGACCCTCAGCCGGTAGTGCGAAAACTTCTCCTTGTAGAAGATATGTCCAAACTGATTTGTAAAGGTATCATAAGCATCATACCGCACCTTCATCAGGCCATCTTCTACCCTGAAAGTGTTTCCGAAATTATCGTTCATTTCATAACCGTTTATTTTTATATCCCAGCCGTCAAGGTTCTCCCCGTTAAACAGTTGTATCCATTGTTCATCAGCAGCATTCGTTTTGCCGGGCGAATTACACCCGGTTATCATTGCGACAAAGAGCAGTAAAAGTATCCATTTCATATTTTCTGTTTTTTAAAGATAAGAGGGGCTTATTGCCCCAAATAATGTTAGACCAAGATATGAAAAAATCTCCTGGCAGGTTATATTTATAAATAACTCCATTAGTTTTGTAATTAATCTGTTGTCGCCCATATTGCACGCGCTACCAAAGGATTCTTCTTTATAGCCCATGGAAACAGGAGATAAAACAATTGCAGATAAACAAGAATATTCTTAATTTTAAATATTATTCATCAACGCATAAACCCCCCCGTCGTATGAAAATAAAAGTAAACTACCTCCCGGTGATTATGCTGTCACTGGGTTTTCTGTTTCTGAACAGTTGTAATAGTAATAAAGAGACCCTGTCTCTCGAATTTGAAAAGTATACCCTGGACAATGGTCTGGATGTGATCCTCCACCAGGACACTTCCGATCCTATCGTCGCCCTCGCCATTCAATACCATGTAGGCTCCAACCGTGAAAAACCTGGCAAAACCGGTTTTGCACACCTGTTTGAACACATGATGTTCCAGGAATCGGAAAACGTGGGTCAGGATCAATTCTTTAAAAAGATCCAGGAGGCCGGCGGAACACTGAACGGGGGCACAGGTTACGATGGTACCGTCTATTTCGAAGTCGTACCAAAAAATGCAGCCGAGATGGTGCTCTGGATGGAATCAGACAGAATGGGTTACATGATCAATACAGTGACACGCGGTGCCTTTGCCAACCAACAGGATGTGGTGTTGAACGAAAAACGACAGGTAGTCGATAACAACCCTTTCGGTCATAACAATTATGTGATCCACAAAAACCTGTTTCCGGAAGGACACCCCTATAACTGGCAGATCATCGGCGAAATGGAAGACCTCTTTAACGCTACTGTGGAAGATGTGAAGGCTTTTCACCAGGAGTTCTACCTGCCCAACAATGCCACACTTGTAGTGGCAGGTGATTTTGAACCAGCGGTAATCAAGGAACAGATCCAAAAATATTTTGGAGAGATACCTTCAGGTGAAAAGGTGACAGACATGGACCCTGTCCCAGTTACCCTTGAAAAGACAAAAAGGTTGTACCATGAAGACGACTTCGCAAAAACACCGCTGCTTACCATGGTATGGCCAACTGTGGAACAATACCATCCCGATGCCTATGCACTTGATTTCCTGGCCAGGATCATTGGTAACGGAAAAAAAGCACCGCTCTACAAGGTGCTGGTCAAGGAGAAAAAACTCACCTCACGTGTAAGCACCTATAACTATGCCATGGAGCTTGCAGGCAGGTTCACCATCTCTGTTCCCGCCAACGCTGGTACCAGCCTGGCAGAAGTAGAAAAAGCTGTTTTTGAGGCTTTTGACAGGTTTGAAGAGGAAGGAATTACCGAAACAGACCTGGAAAAAATCAAGGCTGGACTCGAAACAGATTTTTACAATGGCATCAGCTCTGTGCTGGGCAAATCATTCCAGCTGGCGCAATACAACGAATATGCCGGAGACCCCGGTTTCATCACCCAGGATATTGAAAATATCAAGGCCGTAACCATCGAAGATGTACAAAGGGTCTATGATACTTACATCCGGAAGAAACCTTTTGTGCTGACCAGTTTCGTGCCTGAAGGTCAGATGGATCTTTCTGCTGAAAACTGTGAAAAAGCAGTGATCGTTGAAGAAAGTGCAGAAAATGTATTCAAGGTCGCTGAAGTGGACGAAGAGGAAGAGGAGATAAAGAAAACCCCATCTTCATTCGACCGGTCTGTTGAACCGGAACCGGGACCAGATCCGGTCCTCACTGCACCTGAAGTATGGAAATCCTCCCTGCCCAACAACATAAAGGTACTGGGGATCGAACACAATGAACTGCCCCTGTCGCAATTTACCATTCATATTCGCGGAGGACATCTCCTGGATCCTGTTGAAAAATCGGGTGTAGCCAGTCTGCTGACCACCATGATGATGGAGGGTACAGCCCATAAAACGCCCGAAGAGCTGGAAGAGGCCATCGACCTGCTGGGTGCCAGTATCAGCGTCTATGCCGGACTGGAATCAATCACCATCAATGCCAACTGCCTCTCCAGAAACCTGGAGAAAACAACCGCACTGGTACAGGAGATTCTGCTCGAACCCCGCTGGGATCCGGAAGAGTTTGAGATCGCCAAAATGAAAACAATCAATAATTTGAAAAGAAATGCTGCCAATCCAAATTACCTGGCATACATCGCTTTCAACAACCTTACACTGGGAGAGGGCTCCCTTCTTGCTACCCCCACCTCCGGGACCGTCGAAACAGTAGAGTCCATCACGCTCGATGATCTGAAGTCCTACTATCAGCATAACATCTCTCCAAATATCGCCACACTGATGATCGTTGGAGATGTGGACAAAGCTGAGACTGAAAACACCTTCAGGGGGCTGGCCGAGGCCTGGGAGCCGGTTGATGTATCATTCCCGGAATTCAATGTCCCTGCAGAAAACCCGGAATCAAAAATCTATGTGGTGGATTTCCCCGGCGCCAAACAGTCGGTGATACAAATTGGAAACAGGTATAACCCGGAAGATCACTTTGATCATTACGCTGCAACCGTTGCCAATTATAAACTGGGAGGTGCATTTAACGGTGTTCTGAACATTATTCTCCGGGAGGAAAAAGGGTTTACCTATGGCGCAAGGTCAGGGTTCAGCCTGAACAACACCTATGGCACTTTCACTGCCTCCTCCAGCGTGCGGTCTGATGCCACCCTCGAATCGGTGGAGATCTTCCGTGACGAAATGGCCCGCTACCGGGAAGGCATCTCTGAAGAAGACCTGGAATTCACCAAAAATGCCCTGCTTAAATCCAATGCAAGGGAGTATGAAACCCTTTGGGCACTGCAGGGTATTCTTCAGCAGATCAACAGCTATGACCTTCCTGAAGATTTCATTGCCAGGGAGCAGGAAATTTTACGGTCAATGACACTGGAAGATCACAAAGCATTGTGCCAAAAATACATCGATCCGCAAAAGATGTTCTATGTGGTGGTGGGAGACGCCGCTTCACAAATCGAACCTCTTAAAAAGGCCGGGTTCGGTAAACCGGAACTGATTACGGTGTACTAAGAACTACCTGTTTCCAGACAACGAATATCAGGCCTCCAGGTCACCCTTCCTGCTCAGCAATGCTGCGACCGGACGGGTGCCTGGAAATTCGTTCAGAATCAGGATAATGATCACTGTGATCGGTACACTCAACAACATGCCGGTTACACCCCAGATGGCTCCCCAGACAGCAAGGGTGAGGAATACCACCAGAGGACTCATGTTCAGCGTATTGCCCATGATTCGGGGTTCAACCAGGCTTCCTATAGTGAGCTGGATTGCTCCGACAATCAGTAAAACCAGCAAAGGATGGGTGAAATCACCAAACTGAAGCAAGGCAAATACCGTTGGAAAAAGCGTGGCTATCAATGATCCGATATTGGGAATGTAATTCAGGATAAAAATGATGAAGGCCCAGAAAAACGGGGCATCCACACCAATAAAAAACAGTACAAAAAAACTCAGAAAACCGGTGGTCAGACTGGTCAGTGTCTTGATGGTGATGTAATTATTAATGGACCTGTCCACTTTACCAAGTATACTGGATACGTGGTTATACTGCTCCGGTGAGGGATAAATCGATTTAAGTTTTCTCTGAAAGATGGTCTCCTCAAGCAGAATGAAAATGAGGTAGAGCAGAATCAGAAATGCATTGGCAAATATCGAGGTCAGCGCTGAAAAAAGCGACGAGAGAATATCCGCAAAATTGAAATCCCTGATGGCACTGGTCACCGACTCCACCAGGTCAATATCGAAGGTTTTATTGATCTTCTGTGCTACAATGTTTACATTCTCTTCATATTTCGGAATGGAGGATGATAACTGCTGAATATTACTGGAAATTAATGAGACCACCAACGACAGAATGGTCACCAGGATGACCGACGAGATGGTTGTAACCAACCAGTCAGGCCACTTGCCCACGAAAGGAACCTTGCTGAGCAGATTTTTCAGAACCCTGATCAGAAACCATGCAAGAATGGCCAGAACAAAGGGTATTAGCAAAGATTCAGCATAGATCAGCAGCAAAACAATGATCACCACCAACAGCAGGTAATAGATCCTTTTGGAAAAATTCATCGCGTCCATTTTACATCCATTTTTTTCTTCTGAAAAAGATCAACAAAAGAATCCCAACGGCCATAATCAATAGCCAGAAATACAGATAGCCATTGGCCCATTGCAGTTCCGGAATATTTTCAAAGTTCATACCATAGATACCGGCAATAAAAGTGAGCGGAATAAAAATAGCCGCAAAAATGGTAAGAACTTTCATGATCTCATTCGCCCGGTTGGAAATCAGGGAGTGATAGATGTCCAACTGATCGGCTACAAGGGAGTAATACACCTCGATGCTTTCATGCGTAATAACCACATGGTCATGCAGATCCTCAATAAAGCTTTTTGTCTCCTGCCGGATTACCGGAGAGGCTGATTTCAACAACCCGAAAGTCACCTCCTTCATCGGCAAAACAATTTGCCGAAGAAAATTCAGCTCTGTCCTGTGACGATAAATCTCCCTCGAGGTTTCACGGTCCGGATTACCAAAAATCCTCCCTTCCAACGCATCAATTGAACTTCCAATATCAGCCAGCAAATCCATATAAGTATCCACCATACAATCCAACAGGGCATAAGCCAGGTAATCCGGATGGATGATCCGCTGCCTGTCACGGCTCTTTCTTATCCTCTCCCGTACCATATCAAAATGGTTGCCCGGTTTTTCCTGTAACGAAATAAGCAGATGATCCGCAACAATCAAACTCAGCTGGTCGGCTTCAATGCGCCGGGATTCCTGGTTGAATGAAAGCAGCTTGGCAATAATATACAACTGATCTTCATCATGATTAAACACTGGACGATGCCCGGTATTCATCATATCCTCGAGCAGCAAATTGTCAATATCCAGCTGCTTCCCCAGTGCGGCAATCACCTCCGGGTCATGTACACCATAAATATTTATCCACGTGAGCTTCTCCTCCCCTGCCATGGAGAGTGCAGCATCGATCGATTCCACCTTCTTCTCTGTCAGGGTATTCTGATCGTACTGCATGACATTGATTTCAACCTGCTCCGAATGCTGCTCGCCAATTAAAATCAATGACCCCGGCCGGGCCCCTTTCACTGATCCACGCCTTTTGATAAATCTTGCCATAACATCAGATGATTTCAGCCAAAGTTACAGAATTTATCTATTCCGACCTGAAAAGACAATAAGACCGGCAAAACTCCCTGAAAACAATCAGCCGACTGTCTTTTTGTCAGTCTTTGCTTTACACAGCCTGCCGTATTGTCACTTTAAAATGCGCTGTGACTGGCTGCATTAATTGTATGTATCTGTTTTTGTGATGCTTGATAGGATTTCTCACCTGCTCCATCCTTTCTGGCGCACTGTTTGAAGGTGTATCTGCAAAAACAATACAATGGATTTCAATAAATTTACAATAAAGGCACAGGAAGCGATCCAGCGGGCGAAACAAATCGCTGTAGAGCGTGACCACCAGGCGATCGAATGCGGACACCTCCTGAAGGGAGTAATGGAGGTGGATGAAAATGTACTGCCATTTATCTTTAAAAAATTATCTGTAAACGGATCCCACCTGGAGGCATCATTGAACGGTATCATGGATGGTTATGCTGTGGTAACGGGTGGAGAGAAGTATCTTTCGCCTGCAGCAAATGAGGTGCTGGTCAAATCACAGGCTGTGGCTAAAAGTTCGGGTGATGAATATGTCACCCTGGAACACCTGTTGCTGGGAATGTTCAAAACGAACGATCCAGTAGGACGCCTGCTGAAGGATGCCGGTATCAATGAAAAAGAGCTGAACGCAGCGGTAAAGGAGCTGCGAAAAGGGGAGCCTGTCAGAAGTCAGTCGGCCGAGGACCAGTACAATGCCCTGGAAAAATATGCGGTACACCTGAATGAACGTGCCCGCGACGGTAAGCTGGACCCGGTAATCGGCAGGGATGAAGAGATCCGCAGGGTCCTGCAGATCCTAACACGGCGTACCAAAAACAACCCGATCCTGGTAGGAGAACCCGGCGTAGGGAAAACAGCGATCGCCGAAGGAATTGCTTTCAGAATCGTCAACGGCGACGTGCCCGATGACCTGCTAAAAAAAGAGTTATACTCACTGGACATGGGCGCCCTGATCGCCGGGGCAAAATATAAAGGCGAATTTGAAGAGCGCTTGAAATCGGTGGTCAAAGAGGTGATCAGCGCCGAAGGAAAAATCATCCTGTTCATCGATGAGATTCACACCCTGATTGGCGCCGGAGGCGGCGGCGAAGGAGCAATGGATGCCGCAAATATCCTGAAACCTGCCCTGGCCAGGGGTGAACTGCGGGCCATCGGTGCCACCACGCTGAACGAATTCCAAAAATATTTTGAAAAGGACAAGGCACTTGAACGCAGATTCCAGAAAGTATTTGTAGACGAACCTGCGGAAGAGGATGCTGTCTCCATTCTCCGCGGAATCAAGGAGCGTTACGAAGGTTACCATAAGATCAGAATCCGCGACGAAGCAATTATCGCCGCCGTACAACTGTCGACCCGTTATATTACCGACCGCTTTCTGCCCGACAAGGCCATCGACCTGATCGATGAGGCTGCAGCACACCTCCGGCTGGAAATGAACTCCCGGCCAGAATCGATCGACACACTGGAAAGAAAGATCCAGCAACTGGAGATCGAGAAGGAGGCATTTAAACGGGAGAAAGATAAATCAAGGGTGGAAAACATCTCCCGCCAGCTGGCAGACCTGACCGATGAGCACAAACAGCTGATGGCCGTGTGGCAAGATGAGAAAGAGATCGTAGCAAATATCCAGAAGGTAAAAAAGCATATTGAAGACCTTCGGTATGAAGCAGAAAGAGCCGAACGCGAAAGCAACCTGGGACGGGTAGCAGAAATCCGCTACGGTGAACTGCCTTCAGCAGAAAAAGCGCTGGAAGAGACCATCGAAAAACTGCAGCAATACGAAAAGGAGGGCAAACGACTGGTCAGGGAAGAGATCACTGCCGAAGATATTGCAGAAGTGGTTTCGCGTTGGACAGGGATTCCGGTGACGCGAATGTTGCAGAATGACAAAGAGAAGCTGCTGCACATCGAGGATGAACTGCGGAAACGCGTTGTGGGACAGGAGGAGGCGGTCGAAGCGGTCTCGTCAGCCATCCGGAGAAGCCGAACCGGACTGGCCGATGAGAAACGGCCGGTCGGATCATTCCTCTTCCTGGGTACCACCGGGGTGGGAAAGACGGAGCTGGCAAGGTCGCTGGCTGAATACCTGTTCAACGATGAGTCGCTGTTGACCCGTATCGATATGAGCGAATACCAGGAGCGCCATGCTGTATCCAGGCTGATTGGAGCCCCTCCGGGATATGTGGGGTATGAGGAAGGCGGCCAGCTTACCGAGGCGGTACGCAGAAAACCCTATTCTGTAATCCTGCTGGACGAGATCGAAAAGGCACATCCGGATACATTCAATATTTTACTCCAGGTACTGGAGGATGGACGGCTGACCGATAACAAGGGAAGGATTGCCAATTTTAAGAACACAATCATTATTATGACCTCCAATATCGGATCTGATATCATCCAGGAGCGGTTTGCAGACGCGGTAGAATCAAACATGGAAGCGGTATACCAGGAGACAAGGAACAGGATCTTTGAACTGCTGAAAAAAAGCATGCGGCCAGAATTCCTTAACAGGATCGATGAATTGGTCGTATTCAGACCATTGGGAATGGAGCAGATGGAGGGGATCATTCATATCCAGCTGAAAACCCTGCAGAAGCTGCTGCAGAAGCAGGAGATCACAATCGATGTTTCGCAGAATGCGATCGAACAGATCAAGCATGAAGGATTCGATATGCAGTACGGGGCGAGACCACTGAAACGGCTGATTCAGAAAAAGTTGGTTGACCTGATCTCCATGGAGATCCTGAAAAACAATATCACTCCGGGAATGAAGGTGATTATCGATGCAGAAAATGGCAACATCGTTGTAAGACCTTCAGGCGATTCCGAACAGTGAGAACCAAATCATTCCGCCCGGACAACTACTCCCCCGGGCTGGAATTTCGCTGTCTGCCAACAAAAGAGCTGATGCCGATAAACACTGGAACATGGTCCCTTTCAGAAAAGCTCTAGTACCACAACCGATCCGGCCGGGATGGTGGCAGTCAGGATGCTTTTCTTCAGTTTCATATCTGTAAACTCCTCAGGCTTTACCTTTTCCGGATCACTGAAGGTGTTGTGGTCGCCTACATCTCCGGATGTAAGGATTCGTCCGTTCACCTTTGAAACCTCCATACCACGCAGATCAATCGTCATCTCACTGTCCTCGTCCGGGTGGATATTTACCAGCGAAATATGAATACGGCCCTGTGCATCCAGCGAAGCAGAAGCGCTGAGGGAAGGAAGTTTCTTGCCTTCAAATTCATAGCTCCCGGAAACCAGGTCAACAGGCAGCAGCGTGGCATCATGATGCACCTTGTACATCTCGAAAACATGGTAGGTCGGTGTCAATAACATCTTCTCCTCATCGGTAAATACCAGGGCCTGAAGCACATTCACCGTCTGCGCAATGTTGGCCATCTTTATCCTGTCGCTTTTCTCATTGAAATAGTTCAGGGAAATCCCTGCCACAAAAGCGTCCCGCATGGTGTTCTGCTGAAAGAGAAATCCAGGGTTGGTGCCCGGTTCAACGTTGTACCATGTTCCCCATTCATCGACAACAAGGGCTACCCTCTTTGCCGGGTCATATTTATCCATAATCGTAATATGGCGGTCAATCACATCCTCAATCTCTATGCACCTGCGCAGGACATCAAAGTACCGGTCCTCTTCAAATCCGGTAGCAGGACCCTTGTTCTCCCACCACGTGGTATAATGGTGCAGCGACAATCCCCACATCATCCAGTGCGGAATGTTCTTCATCAATACCTCCGTCCAGTTGTAATCCGTCGTATTGGCTCCCCCGGCGATCTTGCGAAGCCGTGTGTCACCATAATTGCGGGCATAAGTGGCAAATCTTTTATACAGCTCGGCATAATATTCAGGCGACATGTGCCCGCCACAGCCCCAGTTTTCATTTCCGATGCCCCAGTAAACCACGTTCCAGGGATCTTCTCTTCCGTTTTCACGGCGCATATTGGCCATCGGACTAACACCATCAAAGTTGATATACTCCACCCACTTGGAGAGCTCTTCAGGAGTACCGCTTCCTACATTGCCCACCACAACCGGTTCGGTCTCCAGCTGATTGCAAAGATCCAGAAACTCATGGGTTCCGAAGCTGTTGTCTTCTGTCACCCCTCCCCAGTGTGTGTTGATCATCGTGGGCCTGTTCTCCTGCGGTCCGACGCCATCCCGCCAGTGATATTCATCTGCAAAACAACCGCCAGGCCATCTGAGATTAGGTATAGCCGTCTTTTTTAGTGCCTCCACTACATCCGTACGTATCCCCCTGGTATTTGGAATTTCCGAATCTTCACCTACCCAATAACCTCCGTAAATACACCGGCCCAGGTGCTCTGAGAAGTGTCCGTAAATATGACGGCTGATCTGCTTTTCCCCCAGATCAGCATTTACGGTAAGACTGGCCTCCTGCTGTGCCTGTAACGCAGAGCCTGCAAAAATCAGTATCAGGGAAACCACTGCCGGGATCATCCCCGGATTCATAATGATGCCTCTTTTCATTTTCATCTTTGTACGATTTACTTTAGTAATCAGCTGGAACTACCCTTTTGCAAATAACCATGCTCATGTGTGCAATATTGATTATTTACCTATGAACAAGCTGTTTTATGTTTTTTTGAAAGATAGAAATTTTTTTATCAAACCCGATATCGAACCCATAACACTATCAGGCAGCTATTGCTCCAGGTATTTCTTCAGCCATTCGTCCTGCTCCCACAACACATGCAATACGCTCTCCCTGGCACTGTATCCATGACTCTCCCTGGGTAAAACCACCAACCGGGCGGTTCCCCCAAGTCCCTTAATCGCATTGAAATACCTTTCACTCTGCATAGGATAGGTTCCCGAATTGTTATCAGCCTCACCATGGATCAACAGCAACGGACTCTTCATTTTATCGGCGTGCATAAAGGGCGACATGGTATAATAGACCTCCGGGGCTTCCCAGTAATTGCGTTCTTCACTCTGAAAACCGAAAGGTGTGAGTGTCCTGTTATATGCACCACTCCTGGCAATGCCTGCAGCAAAAAGGTCTGAATGGGAGAGCAGGTTCGCTACCATGAACGCACCGTAACTGTGTCCACCTACCGCCACCCTATTGCGGTCTATATAACCAAGGTTGTCCACAGCATCGATCGCCGCTTTGGCATTGGCCACGAGCTGACTGCGGAAAGAGTCGTTGGGCTCTTCCTCACCCTCCCCAACTATAGGGAAAGCAGCATCATCAAGTACCACATAGCCACGTGTAACCCAGTAAATGGGAGATCCATAATAAGGATAGATAAAACTATTGGGGTTCTGGGTGGTCTGTCCGGCACTGGATCTGTCTTTGTATTCAGTAGGATAGGCCCAGAGAATCATCGGACACTTTTCCTTTTTCTCCATATCATAATCCACCGGCAGATAAAGGGTCCCTGACAGCTCCAGTCCGTCATCACGCTGGTAGGTAATGACCTCCTTGTGGACATCCTGAATGCTTTTAAATGGATTTTCGAAGAAGGTAATCTGGGTAAGCTTCTCCTTCTTCAGCTGCCTGAAATAGAAGTTTGGATATTCAGCCGGAGATTCGATACGCACCAGAAGGAGGTCCTTATCCGGATCATATTCACCGAGGGTTTCCAGCTTATTGGTATAGGCTGACTGGTATAACCGTTTCTTTTTTATATTTTTAAGGTTGATCTGGTCCACGAAAGGAAATTGCCCCTTATCAGAAAAACCATCACCAATAAGGAATGCATTGTTTCCTTTCATAGCCAGCACCTGGCGCCCCATCTCGTTGCGTTTCATGACAAAACTTCCCGGATCGCTGTAACGGTCCTGATAATTCCGGTCATCGATCACCACCGGCTCCACAGATGGATCCGACGGATCAAAAACGTAGGTTTTTGTATTCCGTGTATTCCACCAATAATCTCTCGCCACAGCCAGGCGGTCATCTCCCCACTGAATCCCTGCAAAACGGTTGATTATCTTCAGGATACGCTGCGGCTCTTTTTTGAACGGAGCATCCCACTGAAATACTGCATCCCGGTAATCCACCTCATTCTCAGGATCACCATGGTCAAGCGCTTCGGCAAACACCACTGATGCGGTCCTGTCACTGCGCCAGCTGATATCCCTTCTGCCCTGTCTGACCGCCATAAAACCTTGTGGAAGGTCTTCAATCAGCGGCACTTCAACCACAGTTTCCACTTCAATACCGTCACTGGTATAGATCTTTGTTTCCGAGGGAAACCTGTAATAAGGAACCAGGTAAGAGAAGGGCCTGCCTATAGAACTGATCAGTACATAATTTCCATCGGGAGAAAAACTGATCCCCGTATACATGTTGTTATGCAGCCATTTTTCATTCTCTCCATCAATAGAGACCCTGTACAGATCAGCCCTTGCCAGCTGTTCAAAGTTATGTTCATCATTCCTGTTTTTCAGAAGGTCCTGGTAGGTCCTGTTCTGGGCCATTACACCATCACTTACAGATACCGTAGGACCTGTGGGCACCGCCTGATCTGCATCGATGAGCGGTTTCCTCACCGCTGCGATCATCTTTACCAGCAAATGTTCACTGTCGCCAAACCAATTGATCACATCACCCATATTCGCATTCACCCGTGGTTCGGTGAGCCTTTTTGCAGATGCAGATACAATATCCACCAGCCACACCTCAACACCCTCCT
Source organism: Bacteroidales bacterium (assembly GCA_018400695.1). Lineage (GTDB taxonomy): Bacteria > Bacteroidota > Bacteroidia > Bacteroidales > M55B112. The sequence goes on from JAGYMF010000002.1 coordinate 36,946, forward strand.
CTGCCGTATGTGTCATTGCCATCTTCCTCTGGTCGGGCGACCACGAAAAATTGGCCAGACGGGGTGATTCCGGAAGCCCGGCAACCTGCACTGGCGTACTGTCGTCATCACTCAATCTACGGATCTTTAAATTGGTGTAGTAACGCGTCCTGCTGCCAATATTTGTCGCAGGATCAATCCGGAGACCGGCAAGGCGCAACTCTTCCTTCGACAACTCTTCGATGGATTTATATGGATCTCTATAAAGGAAAAGCATGACTTCCCTTGCTTCATCCATCAATACCCGTGGCGCCAGCGGAACATCCACCAACTCCATGATCTCTTTTGGAGGCTGCTGATAGGTAAGGCTTTCTTGTCCTGAAGCCAACAGGGAGATACTGATCAATAACACCAATAACACATGTCTCATAGAATTATTTTTTAGGATTTGAAATAATTTTGGTTACGTGTACCTTTTGCTGTCCTGCATTAAAAATAGTAGCTGCCATCTATCAGAACATCATGCAGGGTAGTGTCCAGCACCTCAATCCATGGATCCTGCAACACCCCTGTTTTGACCGGGTTTTTCCTGAAGACCAGCTGATCATCCTTCTCCTCTTCAAGTATAAGCACGTAACGCAGGTCGTTTTCGGTAATTACCGCTGTTGAAGGCAATGCCAGCGTTTCACGGTAGCAGGTTATGATCGCTGCCTGAACATACGATCCGTCCACAAAACCGGAAGCAACATGCTCATCGGGCACCGCCACACATTCAATGGTCCTCTTCTCTCCATCTACCGTTCTGCCCACATGCAACAGGGTTGCACCATATACCTGTCCGGGCCGACCCGGATCATAATACGTCACGTTTTGTCCGGCAGCCAGCATCGCAATATCCTTTTCAAAAACATGCAGATACAGCCCAAGTCTGGTTGTGTCGATGATCTCCGCAACAGACCTGTAGGGTTCAACAACCGCTCCCCTTACCAGTGCCATACGGGTAACCACACCGCTGGAAGGTGCGTTCACCGTTACCCCCGGTGCGATCTTGCCCTGTTCCACCTGCCGTGGATCAATATTGATCAGCTTCAATCTCGCCTTCAGCCCTTCTGCCTGGGCAAGCATGCTCCTGTACTCACTTTCCGCCTTGACAAGTTCCTTTCCAGCAGAAACATTTCCCTCCGAAAGTACCTGCTGCCGCTTGTAAATGCTCTCCAGCAGACGAAGGTCATGGAATGCTTTTGCATATTCCTGCTGCAGCTGAATAATCTCATTCCCCTCCATAAAAAACATCTTCTCGCCCCGGGCCAGGTACTCCCCCAGGGAAAACCCGATCTCCTTCACCCTTCCGGGGATAAATACACTTACCTCTGTCTTCCCCTGCGGGGTCGCCCGGACATACCCGGTAGCGTCCACCGTTTGCTGAAAGCTCACCACTTCCGGATCGCCCGTATTCATGCCGACGCCCTCAAACTGCGCCCTGGTCAGCACAATACGCGATGCTTCCGTCTGGCCGGTCGCGGAAGCTGATGCCGCTCCGGCATCTTCCTCTGCAGATTCACCTCCGGCGCCTGACTGACAACCACCCAGGGCCATGAATACCAGCACCGGAATCGCCTGGAAAACATTTCTAAAAACCTTCTTCATAACATCTGTTTTTGCAATCAAAGTGTATTGTAATTAATCTCCAGTACGACCCTGTTGTATTCATAGAGCTCATCCAGGTAATCCATCTCGATACAGAGCGCAGCATCCAGCGTATGGACCAACTCCAGGAAACTGATCTCCCCGGCGTCAAAACTCTCCTGTGCCGTCCTGATCAGCTCGGCAGAAATCTGCCGTCCGTTCTCTTCAAAATATGTGACCGTTCTGCGACGCTTTTCCAATTCTTTCATAAGCTGTCCCAACCTGTTATCATAGCTCCTCCGATAATTCTCCAGCATCTGTTCGGACGCCTCCGCAGCATATTTCTCTGCCTTGATCCTGGCTTTCTGCTCGCCAAAAAACAGGGGGATTCCCAATCCGACCTCAAACACCTGGTAATTTCTGGCATCAGCATAACTGTTCGTTCCGTTGTAATAACCCAGCGTCAGATCCGGGAGCAGCCTGTTCTTCTCAACCTTCAGGTTCGCCTGCCGCAGGAGCACTGCATTTTCATGGTAATTGTATCCGGGATCCGCCCCAATACCACCATGATTCACAGCCACCATTTTCGGCAGCTCTTCCTGAACCACAAAACTGCTGTCGAAATGCATCAGTGCAGCCAAATTTCCATGGGCAATTTCTACATCAAATTCCAACTGTTCCTGCATCAGTTTCATCCGGCTCTGCTGTGCCCGGGCATTCAGCATCTCCAGATAAGGACTCTCTCCCTGGTCATACTTCAGTGCCGCAGCCTCGGCATAATTCTCATAGATCTGGTTCACCTTGTCACACTGCTCCTTCTTCTTTTGCAAATAGTACAAATTATAATAGGCCCCTGTCACCTCCCGCGTCAACGTCCTGCGCATCTGCTCAACCTTGTCATTGGCCATTGTTGCAGCCATCGTATTGGCCTTCTTCTGAGCTACATACAGCGAAGGAAAATCAAACCGCTGCTCTCCACCGAGCACCCCGATGGGATAGTCGTTGTGGGCAATGTTGTTTTCATCATAGGTGTAAGAGATGGTGGCCCGGTCCAGGCTGAAGGCGGTAGCGATCAGGGCATCGCTCTCGGCCGCCAGTGCATTATATGCCGCCAGCTCACTGTTGTTTTGGTACGATATCTCCAACGCCTCATCAAGGGTAATGGTCTTTACCGGTTCTCCGGGCTGCGATGGAACAGCGAACAGGGCTGAAAACGGCAGCAAACAGATCAGCAACAGGGAAAGTCCCTTTCTGCCTTTCCGCCATCCGGGCAGACGAAGCTTGAGCGGCTTCATCTCATCAAAAATGGAATACAACAGTGGCAGCGCAAGCATGGTCAGCAGCGTAGAGGTAACAAGTCCTCCAATAACCACCGTTGCCAGTGGCCGCTGCACCTCCGCACCGGCAGAGGTTGAAATAGCCATGGGCAAAAACCCCATTGCTGCAGCTGAAGCGGTAAGCAATACCGGGCGCAACCGCTCCCTGGTTCCTTTAAGTACTCTCTCTTTCATATTGGTCACTCCTTTCTTTTTTAGTTCCTTCAGATAATCGATCAGAACAATGGCATTCAATACTGCCACGCCGAACAGGGCGATAAACCCGATACCGGCTGAAATGCTAAAAGGCATTCCCCTGATCCATAATAACATTACCCCGCCAACAACAGCCAGCGGAATTGCCGTAAAAACCATGGCCGCTTCCTTCAGGGAGCCGAATGCAAAATGTAGGAAGATAAAGATCAACAGCAAGGCCACCGGCACCGCATATTTTAATCGTTGTGTAGCCTGCTCCAGGTTTTCAAATTGTCCCCCGTAATCCAGGTAATACCCGGCTGGCAACTCCAGGTTTTCATTGAGGATCCCCTGAATATCTGAAACCACCGATTCCAGGTCACGGTTGCGGACATTCACGCTCACAACCACCCTGCGCTTGGCATCATCGCGCGAAATTTTTGCAGGACCAGTGGTATATTGAATATCTGCCAGCTCTTTCATGGGAACCTGCGCGCCGTTGGGCAGGCTGACAAGAAGGTTTCTGATATTTTCAATATCCTCCCGGTAATCGGGATGAAGCCTCGTAACGAGCTCAAACCTTCGCTCCCCCTCGAAAATACTGCCTGCCGCACCCCCGGCAAAAGCAGTTGTGAGATACTGGTTCAGCTCATCCACACTCATTCCATAATAGGCCAGCTTTCCACGGTTATAATCTACCTTCATCTGTGGCAATCCTTCTGTTTTCTCCACGATAATATCTTCGGCACCAGGAACACCTTCGATCAGTGTCTTCACCTCCCCGGCCTTATCCGCCAGGATAGAAAGGTCCTCCCCGAACAACTTAATGGCCAGGTCAGCACGCACCCCTGTGATCAGCTCATTGAACCGCATCTCAATAGGCTGGGTAAACTCATATTCAATACCGGGCAGGACCGACAGGGCGTCCTTAAACAGTCCGGCCAGATCCTCCTTGCTATCGGCCGACACCCACTCCTTACGCGGATGCAGCTTTATGATCATATCAATCTCCTCCATGGACATCGGATCGGTGGGCACCTCAGCAGCACCGATACGGCAAACGATCTGATCCACTTCCGGAAACTCATCGATCAGAATACGCTCCATCTCTGTCGTCAACTCTATGGTTTTTGACAGTGATGTACCGGTCTTTAGTACAGGCTGGATCACAAAATCTCCTTCATCAAGGGTCGGCACAAACTCTCCTCCCATTTTCGAAAAAACCACCCCGGTAAGCACCAGTGAAGCAATTGCCAATCCGAAGATCACCCCCTTGTGGTCGTATGACCAACGGATCACGGGATCATACGAACGGTAAATCAGCCGCATGAAATAACGGGTAACTATAAATTGCTTTTCACCTTCCGGCCTGAGAAAGAGGGAGGCCGCAACGGGAAGCCATGTAAATCCGAAAAACATTGCACCCAGCAGGGCAAAGCTGAAAGAGAGGGCCATCGGGCGGAACATTTTACCCTCTACACCGGTAAGCATCAGCACCGGGATAAAAACGATCAGGATGATCACCTGTCCGAATATGGCCGAATTGATCATTTTCGATGCCCCGTCGAAGGTGATGCTGTCCATCATTGTCTGCCGCTCCGCACCAGAAGTCCCCTCAAGTTTGGCCCTGTTCACCGTCAGCCGGATCACAATAAACTCCACGATGATCACCGCTCCGTCAATAATAATACCGAAGTCAAGCGCTCCAAGGCTCATCAGGTTGGCATCAATACCGAAGATATACATCATCGCTATTGTGAAAAGAAGTGACAGCGGAATGATGGAAGCAACGACCAGTCCCGACCGCAGGTTTCCCATCAGCAGCACCACTGTAAGGAATACGATCAGGCAGCCGTAAAGCAGGTTCTCAAAAACCGTGTGCGAGGTCTTTCCTATCAGTTCGCTGCGTTCAACAATGGGGTTGATATAAACCCCCTCGGGAAGCGATTCCTGCACCTCATCCACGCGCTCCTTCACCGCTTTGATCACCTTGTTGGAGTTGGCATCCTTCAGCATCATGATCTGTCCCATCACCTTCTCTCCTTCACCATTGGCCGTGATGGCTCCAAACCTGTTGGCACTCCCGAAACGGACCTCAGCAAGGTCACGGACCAGCACAGGAATACCGTGATCATTCGAAACAACGACCTGCCTGAGATCCTCCAGCGACAAGATCAATCCATCGCCACGTATAAAGTAACTCTGATTCGTCTTTTCAATATAGGCCCCTCCGGCTACCCCGTTGTTCTCCTGCAGGGCCCGGTGCACATCCAGCAGGGAGACACCATAACGCTTCAGCGTTTCGGGATTTACAGCGACCTCATACTGCTTCAGGAAACCTCCCCATGTATTCACCTCAACCACCCCCGGAATCCCCGAAAGCTGTCGCTTTACAATCCAATCCTGAATCGTCCGCAGGTCCATGATGGAATATTTCTCCTTATACCCCGGTTCCGTATCCAGGATATACTGATAGATCTCACCCAGCCCTGTAGAGATCGGTCCCATTTCGGGGGTCCCGAATCCCTCAGGAATATTGGCAGTTGCACTCTTTATCTTCTCTGCGATCAGCTGTCGGGGGAGATACGCGCCCAATTTATCTTCAAATACGATGGTGACCACGGACAATCCAAATTTCGAAATGGACCGTATCTCAGTTACACCCGGAAGATTAGACATCTCCAGCTCCACAGGATAGGTAATAAACTGCTCCACATCCTGTGTGGAAAGATTTGGCGAGGTAGTGATTACCTGCACCTGGTTGGTGGTAATATCCGGTACGGCACCAAGCGGAATCTGAAAGATGGCATAAACACCAAAACCTGCAACTAAAATTGTGAGTAATATCGCAATAAGCTTGTGCTTAATGCTTAAGTTGATCATCCTGTTCAGCATATTGAGACACTTATGATGAATGCATATCGTTCAAAAATTCATTCAGTTAAAAATAATCAATTTGATTCGTTAACACACCATCTATCGGTTAAATGTCAGAGTTTATACAAGAATAATGTAAACTTTTAACGATAATATGTAAAACAATTTGTCAGCCAATACGTTATATTTGTGACATAAAATCTGATTATGCTCAGGAAATTTGGCAATATAATGACGATGTGCCTGTTGTTGATCTCGACCACGGGATTTGCCGTTTCTGAACATTTTTGTGGAACAGATCTTGTATCCATCGAATTGAATAAAGAGGCTGAGCCCTGCTGTGATAACGCAATGTGTTGTCATTCCGAAACGCAGTTTTACCAGTTAGATGAAGATTTTATGTTTACTGCGACCAGTTACGATTTTGAAACCCTCACGGTAACAGATCTTCCCCAACTAGCAGTGCATCCACAATTTGACCTTACCAGAATTGATGCAGCGCAGGCCCTTTGTATTGACTTTGAGTCGCCTCCCCCGCCGGAAAGAAAAGTCATTCTTTCCACACTTCAGATATATATATTATGAGTTTGCGCTCTGCTGAGCACGACAACCGTATATGATTAATTGCCTGAAAATTGATCATTATACTTTATTTGTAACAATCTAATAAAATATATATGTTGAATAAAATAATCAAGTACTTTCTTGATAATAAATTGGTTACCATTCTGGTCCTTACCGTATTCATCGCATGGGGGATTGTAACAGCACCCTTTGGCTGGAACCTGGGCAACCTGCCTTCCGACCCGGTTCCGGTGGATGCCATCCCCGATATCGGAGAAAACCAGCAGATCGTATTTACAGAATGGATGGGAAGGTCGCCCCAGGACATTGAGGACCAGATATCCTATCCCCTCACAACCTACATATTGGGTATACCAGGTGTGAAATCGATCAGGAGCACATCAGTGTTTGGATTCTCCAGTATCTTCATTATTTTCAATGAAGATGTTGAATTCTACTGGTCCCGATCCAGGATCCTCGAAAAACTAAATGCGCTTCCCTCGGGTTTGCTTCCCGATGACGTTCAACCAGCCCTGGGGCCTGATGCCACGGCACTCGGCCAGGTATTCTGGTACACACTGGAAGGACGTGATCCCGATGGCAATCCGACGGGTGGATGGGACCTGCATGAGATCCGGACCGTCCAGGATTTTTATGTAAAATATGGCTTGAACGCTACGGAAGGGGTCTCAGAAGTTGCTTCTATCGGTGGTTTCGTACAGGAATACCAGGTGGATGTGAATCCGGATGCCCTGAAAGCCTATAACATTCCCCTCCATAAGGTAATGATGGCCGTGCAGAAATCGAACCGTGACGTCGGAGCAAAGACCATCGAGATCAACCAGGCGGAATACCTGGTACGCGGATTAGGTTATGTAAAAAGCATCGAAGACCTTGAGGAGGCTATAGTTGCGGTGAAGGAAAATGTCCCCGTACGGATCAAAGATATCGCTGTTGTAAAGCTCGGCCCTGCCACAAGGCGGGGGGCCCTTGACAAAGACGGTGCGGAAGTTGTAGGTGGCGTAGTGGTGGCACGCTATGGTGCCAACCCGCTGCAGGTGATCAATAACGTGAAAGAAAAGATCATTGAGATCACACCAGGACTCCCGAAAAAAACGCTGGAGGACGGGACCGAAAGCCAGCTTACCATCGTGCCCTTTTATGATCGTTCTGAACTGATCTACGAGACCCTGGGAACACTGGAAGAGGCCCTCTCATTGGAGATCCTGATCGCCATCCTCGTAGTAATCGTTATGGTCTTCAACCTGCGGGCCTCCCTGCTGATATCAAGTCTGCTTCCCATTTCGGTGCTCATGGTGTTTATCTCCATGCGTTATTTCGGGGTGGATGCGAACATCGTGGCGCTGTCCGGAATCGCCATCGCCATCGGCACCATGATCGAC
>JAGYMF010000020.1 GCA_018400695.1 Bacteroidales bacterium
AAACACTTCTGTTCCTGTTAGCGGTACAATCACTTTTTCATTCGATGAACCGGTCTCCAGAACCCTGACTGGTATGTATTCCCACGATTGTGAAGCGATGTTTTTCTTTGAGGACAGCCTTTATCTCTTCTCCAAAGATTGGGTTACCCGAAACACCAGGGTATATGTACTTCCGGCAGAGGAGGGCCACTATAACCTCAGAGCCCGAACCAGTTATCCTGTGGATGCGCTGATCACCGGGGCTGATATTGACCCTGTGAGAAGAGAAGTTGTCCTTGTTGGATATAAAAACAGGGCACCGTTGTTGATACGGTACGGATTCACTGACGATCCGGCGATCATAGAGCGCGGAGGAAAGGTGAGAAGGTATCCGCGGTTAAAAGGCACACAGATGGAGGGGGTGTGTTACGATGAATCGGGCAATATATTTATTACTTCGGAGAAAAGACTTTACAAGCAGGCACTTTACAGGGCATATTGATATCTTTGCACGATCATGGAAAACAAAGAAACAGGGCAGGAAGATCAGTTCATGCAGGGGTTAAGGGTACCCCTGGTGGAAGAATTCTATACATTGCAGGGTGAAGGCTATCATACCGGTCATGCCGCCTACTTTATCCGTATCGGCGGATGTGATGTGGGCTGCAGCTGGTGCGATACGAAGTATTCCTGGAATCCGGAGTTGCATCCACCTGTGGATATCCATGACATTGTAGAACGAGCTTCAGAATATCCTGCAGCAGCAGTGGTTGTTACAGGAGGAGAGCCGCTGATGGTGAATATGGATCCACTTACCGGGCTGTTGAAGGAAAAGGGAATCACCACTTTTCTGGAGACAAGCGGTGCGTATGAGCTTACCGGTACGTGGGACTGGATCTGCCTGTCGCCCAAAAAGAACATGCCCCCGGCTGGGACAATTTATCAGAAAGCGGATGAGCTGAAGGTGATCATTGCCAGGGAGGCGGACCTTCAATGGGCCGTGGAGAATTCAAGGCTGGTTTCGGAACACTGTAAACTATATCTTCAGCCGGAGTGGAGCCGGAGGGAGAAGATTCTTCCCCTGGTTATAGAATACGCCAAGGAGAATCCGGAATGGGGGATTTCCCTTCAGGCGCATAAATACATGCACATACCTTAGCATGGCATTTTATTTGTATTGTTTAACCATAAGCACATGAACAGGTCAGCGATATGAGGTACTTCATCTTCATTGTTTTTCTTCTGATAACTGTGACTGGAAGCGCACAGGAATATTCATCAGATTCGAGGAAGGCCATCCGCCATTTTGAGACCGCGAGGGAATATTTCTCAAACAGGAACGATACGGAAGCGGAAGCGTATCTCTGGAAAGCCATCGGAGCGGATGAGCAGTTTATCGAAGCATGGTTTATGCTGGCGCAGATTGCGCTTGACAGAAATCAGGGAGAGAAGGCAGCAGAGTATTACGGTACGGGGCTCATGATTGATCCTGACAGGAACGCACGTGGATTTCTGAAGCTGTCGGAAATTGAATTTGGCAATGGGAATTACAGCGCTGCTGCAGCACATCTTGACAAATGGAAAACATATGGATTTGACGATGAGCAGTCGAAACCCCTGGTGGCGCTGCTGGAGCAGAACCTTCCTTTTGCACTGCGTGCCGTTACCAATCCTGTTCCGTTCAATCCGGAGCCGTTGGGAGATGCTGTTAATACAGACCAGTATGAATACTGGCCATCTTTGTCAATCGATGAGCATACCATTTTTTTTACAGTACTTGGACCGCCCAATCCCGACCTGCCACCGCAACGGCTGCCGATGCAGGAGGATTTCTACTTTGCATCTAAGAAAGATGGTGAATGGGTTGGTCGCACTTACCTTGGGGCACCGGTCAATACCAATACCAATGAGGGCGCACAGACAGTGACAGCAGATGGAAGAACCATCTACTTTACCGGATGCAACCGTGCTGACGGTCATGGCAGGATGTGTGACATCTACTCGTCGCGAATTACTGAAAACGGACAATGGAGCGAACCCGTCAACCTGGGGGATGCAATCAATACCAGTTTCAGCGAAAAGCATCCATCCATCTCTTCTGACGGAAGGTTTTTAATTTTTGCAAGCAACAGGAGTGGGGGTGAAGGCGGATATGACCTGTGGATCTCTGAAAAATCAGGTGATACATGGAGTGTTCCGGTGAACATGGGTGACAGTATCAATACCCCGGGAACAGAGCAATCGCCATTTATCCATCCCGATCAGCAGACACTCTATTTTTCATCAGACGGATGGCCGGGACTGGGTCGGGGGGATATTTTTATTTCACGCATGAAAGACGATGGTACCTGGAGTAAACCTGTGAACCTGGGCTTTCCTGTCAATACACACAACGAAGAAGTGGGTTTTATTGTCAATGCCAGGGGAGACAGGGCTTATTACAGTACCAACAGGAGAGCGGGTACCGATACTGATATCTACACCTTCGAGATGCCACCTGAAGCAAGGCCGCGACCGGTTTCTTATATCACCGGCCGTGTATATGATAGCAGGAACATGAAAGGAGTCATGGCTACTTTGCGGCTGATTGATATTGAGACCGGTAAACTGGTAACAGAATCTGTTTCAAGCTCCGGTGAAGGCGACTATATTCTCAGTCTGCCTACAGGTGCGGACTATGCCTTCAATGTAAGTCACCCGGGCTACCTGTTCTATTCTGACCATTTCAAACTGGAGAAACATTACGGGAAGCTGGATCCATTGAAAAAAGCGATCCCTCTGGATCCGCTCAGCACAGGGAAGATGGTCGTGTTAAACAATATCTTCTATGCTACAGACTCCTATAAACTAAAGGAGTCGTCTACCGTTGAGCTCGACAAAGTACTGGAATTTCTGGAGCTCAACCAAGGTGTTGGCGTGGAGATCTCTGGCCATACCGACAATACCGGTTCAGCAACATACAACCTTGAATTGTCCCGCAAAAGGGCAGAGGAGGTGGTCCGCTATCTTACTTCCAGGGGAATTGATCCGGAGAGGCTGACAGCCAAAGGATATGGTGATACAGTGCCGGTAGCTGATAATGCAACGGAAGAGGGAAGGGCAATGAACAGGAGAACGGAGTTAAAGATACTCAAGGTGAGTAAATGATGTGCAAAGGCGCAATCGAATTATTAATGTACCCGGATTGTCCGGTGGCAGGGTAAAACTGTTAAATTTGCAGTATAGAATATAACCATGCATTTCCTTTTTCGAAAAATTCCGAATTACCTGTTCGACAAACAGAATGTGTTGAGGCAGATCGCCTTTACGGCCCTGTTTGCTTTGGTTTTCATCAATCTTTATGCACCTTTCAATGCTGATAGTTGGTTTCGAGCCGGAAAAGCGGAGCTGTTTCTCTATTCAAGTCTCTATATTTTAGCAGGAATGCTGGTCATTGTTATCAGCAGATTGATATTCATTCAACTGGCGGAGAGGTTCAGTATTCGATTCCTGGGTTATATCTTATGGAACCTGATTGAGATATTTTTGCTGGCATTGGCTTATACTGCGATGGATGTATTTTTCCTGGAAAATGATACAACTCCTTTTACTCTCTTTGTTCAGCTTCTGTTTGTTACCATCTTTGTTCTGGCGATCCCTTATTCCATCTCCTGGCTCTATTATTCCTGGCTTGATCAGAAGCGGAAGCTCGGGGAGCTTTCGAGTGCAACCTCATTGGAATACAGGGACAGGAGGATGATTAACTTTTATGATGAAACAGGTAAGCTGCGGTTTACGCTGAATTCTGCAGATGTGCTGTATATTGAATCCACTGACAACTATGTTACGGTACATGTTCAGGAGGAGCAGCGGGTGAAAAAGATCATGCTCAGGAATACCATGAAGCGGCTTGAAAAGGAGCTTGAAAAGACCCTGATTTGTCGCTGTCACCGCTCTTTCATGGTGAATTTTGAGAATGTCAGGATGGTCAGATTGTCTGGAACAAACCTGTTCATTTACATGAAAAACACAAACCAGGATCGAATTCCTGTTTCCCGCACCTACACAGAGAAAGTCCACGAAATGGTTAACATGCTGTCTGACTGATTCTCTCTCAACTCTCAACTCTCAACTCTCAACTCTCAACTCTTTCAACTCTTTCAACTCTCAACTCTTTCAACTCTCAACTCTCTCAACTCTCTCAACTGTTCCCATCGAGTCAGCCAATAGAAAATAATGTTGAAGAAACGTTTTTATTGATGGTTGCATTCAATTATCTTTAGCTGTTTCAAAATGCAAACTTCCTATTGAGGATGCGATTAAAGCAGAAAATGGTTTCTGAATATATAGTTTTATTCATTTTTTAGAAAAAAATACCGATGGAAAAAGTGATCAGATTATTTGTACTGGGCGTCATCGTTGCCGGATTCTCAGCAACTGGATATGCTCAGGAAACAGGTTATTCATTCACCGATAAAATCGATGTGGATGTCACCTCCGTGAAAGACCAGCATCGCAGTGGTACATGCTGGAGTTTTGCCGCTGTTTCCTTTCTTGAGGCTGAACTCCTGCGGACAGGTAAAGGGGAGTTTGACCTTTCAGAGATGTTTCTTGTCCGCAACTGCTATACAGAGAAGGCCGAAAAATTTGTCAGGATGCATGGTAAGACCAATTTTGGTGGTGGAGGACTGGCACATGATCTGCTTATGGTGTGGAAGGAATACGGACTGGTACCTGAGGAGGCTTACAGTGGGTTGACCATAGGAGAAGATGGCCATGTACATGGAGAGATGGATGCAGTGCTTGGAGGATACGTGGAGAAAGTGATTAAGAATCCCAACCGAAAGCTAACCCCGGTCTGGAAAAACGGTCTTGAAGGGATTCTCGATGCATACCTGGGAGCGTATCCTGCCAGTTTTCAATACAATGGTACAACTTATGATCCAGTTTCTTTTGCGGCAAGCCTGGAGCTGGATCCTGATGATTATGTGACCATCGGTTCCTTTACACATCATCCGTTCTATACCCCTTTCATCCTTGAGATACCCGACAATTGGGACTGGAATTTGATCGATAATGTGAAGCTGGATGAGATGATGGAGGTGCTGGACCATGCACTCGAAAAGGGATATACCGTTTGCTGGGATGCTGATGTAAGTGAAAAGGGATTTAACTGGACCAAAGGGATATCCCTGATCCCTTCCGAGCAGATTGAGGACCTTTCCAATCTGGAGCAGGGTCGCTGGAGCGAACTTTCAGAGCGAGATAAACAGACGCTCATATATGACTTTTCAATCCCAAAAAAAGAGCAAAAGATCACCCAGGAACTCAGGCAGCAATGGTTTGATAATTACATTACTACCGACGATCACCTGATGCATATTACCGGGACTGCTGTTGACCAGGATGGAAAGAAGTTCTATAAGGTAAAGAATTCATGGGGTGTGGACAACCAGGTATATGACGGCTATTTTTATTGTTCAGAAGCTTATATGCGCGCCAAGACCCTGTTTTTTATGGTGCACAAGGATGCTGTACCTGGTAAGATTGGAAAAAAGCTCGGGTATTGATTGATCTGCTGTTGTATAACCCATAGAAATATGCTGAGCTGACAGATGGATATGAAATTGACCAGGTTGATTTTTTTATTGTTGGGATTGTTGTTTGCGGTTTCTCCGGCGAATACGGGATTTCTTTCCAGTGACGAAATTGTTGAGAATGTAAGGATCGATCCACCTTTTTTGTCAGCTGATACAGCCTGGGTTGATTCTCTCATGAGTGCCCTCTCGCTCGACGAAAAGATAGGTCAGCTTATGATGGTACAGGCCTATTCACACCTGGACGCAGCGCATCTTGATGAGTTGCTGACGATGGTCGATAAGTGGAAGATCGGGGGTGTGGTTTTTTTTCAGGGAGGTCCGGTGAGACAGGCGTTGATGACCAATATGCTGCAGGAGGCTTCAGAAATCCCCTTGTTGGTAGCAATGGATGCTGAATGGGGACCAGGAATGCGGCTTGACAGCGTGATCAGCTATCCGCGACAAATGATGTTGGGTGCCTTGCGGAACAACAACTTGATTTACAGGATGGGGCAGGACATCGGTACGCAGCTGAATGAACTCGGGGTACATATGAATTTTGCCCCGGTAGCCGATATCAATAACAATCCCGACAATCCGGTGATCAATACCCGGTCATTCGGAGAGGACCGTTACAGGGTGTCTGATAAACTCACCTATTATTTTACAGGGCTTCACGACAAAAACATCCTTGTTACAGCCAAACATTTTCCAGGCCACGGTGATACCGATGTCGATTCGCATCATGATCTTCCGGTTCTGAATTTCGACAGGAACAGGTTGGATTCTATAGAGCTATTCCCATTTCGTCATGCCATCAGCAACGGCGTAAGCGGTATTATGGTTGCTCACCTTCAGGTTCCTGCACTGGACAACAGGGAAAACAGGCCAGTGACACTTTCAGAAACAGCAGTAAGCCACCTGTTGAAAAGTGAGATGAAGTTTAAGGGATTGGTGGTGACAGATGCGATGAATATGAAGGGGGTCAGCAACCATTTCTCTCCCGGAGATGCAGAGGTAGAGGCACTGAAGGCAGGAAACGACATCATCCTGATGCCTTCAGATTTACGCAAAACCATTAATGGAATTAAGAGGGCTGTACGAAAAGGAGAAATAACCGCAGAACAGATTGACGTTTCATGCCGCAAGGTTCTCCTGGCAAAATCATGGGCCGGACTGGATTCTGTTCAGCATGTTGATACCGCCGGACTGGTCGACAGGATGAATGCACGGTCGTATCTTCCGCTTCAGCATGAGATTGCGGAACAGGCCATCACCCTTGTCAGGGATACTGATAAGCTGATACCGCTCAGGAGAATGGAAACCCTTCAGCTGGCTACCTTTAATTTTGGTGTGGAAGGTCCTACAGCGTTTACGAACCAGTTGGACAAGTATCATTCAGGTGATCATTTCTATTTCCAGGATCCGGAAAAATTTCCGTCGGATTCAGAGATGAATAAGTTGCTAAGCAGATACAATACGCTAATTGTAAATCTTTATTATACAAGATCATACGGCAATAATTTTGACATTCCTGACGGCTTGAAGGAGTTGGTTAATGCCATTGACTTTAACGGGGATATGATCGTCAATCTCTTTGGGTATCCTTATGCCTTGTCTGTGTTGGGTGAATTACAGCAAGCCGGAGCAGTCATGGTCTCCTATACCACGGATGTGCTTAATCAGCAGTATGCTGCACAGGGGATTTTCGGAGGGATCTCTTTTTCCGGATCTCTGCCAGTATCGGTGGGTGAGAAATATCCTGTAGGAACGGGAATTTTAACCGCAGGAGAGATCAGGCTGAGCTATGGCTGTCCTGAAGCCGTTTCCATGCATTATGACAGTTTGAAACGCATTGAGGAGATTATTCATGAAGCAATTAGGGATAAGGCGATGCCCGGATGCCAGGTGCTGATTGCAAGAAAAGGTAAGGTAGTATGGAATCGTTCGTACGGCTATCACACCTATCTTAAGCGCCAGCCGGTGAGGGATGATGATCTCTACGATCTGGCGTCGATTACGAAGATCGCTTCGACCATACCTGCCATTATGAAGTTACAGGACCAGCAGCTGTTTAGTGTGGACAGTACGATGGGGCAATACCTGCATCTGGGGGATACCTCTGCCAAGGCCAGTCTGGTGATCAGGGATGTACTGACCCACCAGGCAGGACTCAGGGCCTGGATTCCTTTTTATACCATGACCCTGGAACCGATGGATACGGCCCAACGGCTGTTCAGCAATAACTTCAGCCACACCTACCCATACAGAATTGGTCCTGCAGCCTTTGCCAACAGGAATATCCGATATAAAGACAGTGTATATGAAAAAAAATATTCGGCAGCATATCCTTTGCAGGTGGCGGATGAAATGTTTCTGAGGTCAGATTTCAGGGATTCCATTTATGACGAGATTCTTCGTTCACCGCTGGGTGAGAAACAGTACCTCTACAGTGACCTGGGATACTATTATCTTTTCAGGATGGTTGAGGAGATCGCCGGTTCCGGTTTCTATCCTTACTTGTGGAAAAACTTTTATGGTCCCATCGGGGCAGGGACCCTGGGATTTCTTCCCCTGAAGCAATTCAGTCCGGAGCGTATCGTGCCTACGGAGAACGACATGATCTTTCGCCGCCAGCTGATCAGGGGATACGTACATGATCCCGGGTCGGCCATGTTGGGTGGTATCTGTGGTCATGCCGGACTTTTTAGTAATGCCAATGACCTTGCTAAGATGATGCAAATCTATCTTAACCATGGAACATACGGAGGGGAACGCTACATTGATTCTGTTACCATTGACGAATTCACACGGTGCCAGTTCTGTGATGAGGAAAACCGCAGGGGACTTGGTTTTGACCGGCCTATAACCGAAGAGGAAGATGCAGGTCCGGCCTGTAATGAAGCCTCCGAAAGCAGTTATGGTCACTCCGGTTTTACCGGTACCATCGCATGGATGGATCCGCAGTATGACCTTCTGTACATCTTTCTTTCGAACAGAATCCATCCGGACCAGGATAACAGTAAACTTATTATCAGCAATATACGTACTGATATTCAGGAGCTTATCTACCGGTCAATACAGCCGCTGCAGCAATAACTGATCAACAATCCGCATCTCATTCAGCAGAAACAGCAGTTTTGCATGTTCAGTCTGCTTTCCATTCCGCCCCCCACGAATCGCATCCCTGTTTCCGTCCCTTTTTTCCTTCATGCTAAATAACAGCCCTTGGGGTGAATGAATAATGTCATATTTTGGAATCAGCCGATAGAATAACAGCTATTTTTGTAGTCATCAAATCCATTGAATTGTATGAAGCCAACACACATTGAACACATCGGCATTGCGGTTGAGGACCTGGATGCTGCGATACGCTATTATGAAGAGGTTATCGGACTGGAGTGTTACGCTATTGAAGAGGTGAAGGACCAGAAGGTCAGAACAGCATTTTTCAGGGTAGGTGACACCAAGATTGAGTTGCTGGAATCTACAGATCCTGATGGACCTATCGGGAAATTTATTGGAAAGAAGGGTCCGGGAATTCACCACCTGGCCTTTGCTGTTCCAGATGTGAACCAAGCACTTAAGGATGTTGAGGAGAAAGGTGTCAGGCTCATTGATCAGCGTGGCCGTCTGGGTGCGGAAGGGCTGGAGATTGGTTTTTTGCATCCGAAGTCCACTTTTGGTGTATTAACAGAATTTTGCAGCGAATAAAAAAATTGATATGAACAATCCTGAAAAAATTCAGAAACTTATCACACTGCGTGAGCAGGCCAAGGCAGGTGGTGGTGAAAAACGAGTCGCAGCCCAGCATGAAAAGGGGAAGCTTACCGCCAGGGAGCGCATACATATCCTGTTGGATGAAGGCAGCTTTGAGGAGTACGATATGTTTGTACAGCACCGCAGTCATGATTTCGGATTGGAGAAGCAAACATACCTGTCTGATGGCGTGGTGACTGGTCATGGGACAATTGATGGCAGGGTAATCTATGTCTATGCGCAGGATTTTACCATTTTTGGCGGTTCCCTTTCTGAGACGCATGCGCAGAAGATATGCAAGATCATGGACCAGGCGATGAAGGTGGGTGCTCCGGTGATAGGAATCAATGATAGTGGCGGGGCAAGGATTCAGGAGGGGGTGAAGAGCCTGGCAGGTTATGCAGAGATTTTTGAGCGGAATATTCTTGCATCTGGTGTTATACCGCAGATATCAGCTATTTTTGGTCCCTGCGCCGGGGGGGCGGTATATTCGCCTGCGCTCACCGATTTTATTGTGATGAGTGAGAACAGCTCCTATATGTTTGTTACCGGCCCGAAAGTAACCAAGGCGGTTACCGGAGAGGTTATATCCACCGAAGCTTTGGGAGGTGCACAGATGCATTCTTCACGTTCGGGGGTGTCTCATTTTATGGTGAAGGATGAGGAGGCCGGGTTGATGCTCATGCGAAAGCTGATCTCATATCTGCCGCAGAACAACCTGGAAGATCCTATTCAGACCGAATGCTCAGATCCAATCGACAGGCTGGAGGATGATCTGAACGAAATTATCCCGGAGAATCCCAATGAGCCTTATGATATGCTGGATGTCATTCTTGCCGTGGTCGACCGTCAGGATTTTCTTGAAGTACATAGTCAGTACGCCAGAAACATCATGGTGGGGTTCGCCAAATTCAACGGGATGCCGGTGGGTGTTGTTGCTAATCAGCCAAACCACATGGCCGGGGTGCTTGATATTGAGGCCTCTCGCAAGGCAGCCAGGTTTGTTAGATTCTGTGACTGTTTTAATATTCCTATTGTAACATTTGTGGATGTTCCTGGTTTTTTGCCTGGCAGTGCACAAGAGTTTGGAGGAATCATCATTCATGGTGCCAAGCTTATGTTTGCTTACGGTGAAGCTACCGTTCCAAAAATAACCATTACACTTAGGAAGTCTTATGGTGGGGCGCATGATGTTATGAGTTCCAAACAGCTGAGGGGCGATCTGAATTATGCCTGGCCTTCGGCAGAGATCGCTGTGATGGGCGCGAAGGGTGCTGTCGAGATTCTGGAAGGCCGGGCGTTGAAGGAGATAGAAGATGACGATGAGAGGGCTGCATATATTGAGAAGAAGAGCAATGAATACAATGAGAAATTTGCCAACCCCTATGAGGCTGCAAGGTATGGGTACATCGATGATGTGATTGAACCCCGCAATACCAGGTTCAGGATCATTCGCGGATTACAGACACTGGCCACAAAGAAGGAGATGAATCCTCCTAAGAAACACGCAAACATACCGTTATGATGATGTTTTGGATCTTTTTAGCAGGAGTGATAACAGCCCAGTCGCTGGTTATTGCGATTGTAGGATACCTTGTGGTATTTGCCTCACTGGTATTATTGTTCTGGTTCTTCAATATCATTCCGAAACTGATTTATCGTAAACCACGAAGGAGGCAGAGCAAGGATGGTATGGATGCTGAAAAGCCTGATGAAATGGGCATTTCCGGCGAGACGACAGCGGCGATCTCCATGGCCCTGCAACTGTATCTTTCAGAGATGCACGATGAAGAGAGCGGGGTGCTGACCATTAAAAAGGTTTCCAAGACCTATTCCCCTTGGAGTTCAAAGATTTATGCAGTTCGTAACCAGTTTAACAGAAGATAGTATTATGAAGAACTTCAGGTTTACCATCAATGGAAATGATTACGCTGTGGATGTGATCGCTATGGAGGATAATATTGCCCAGCTCGAAGTCAACGGTACTCCCTATGAAGTGGAGGTGCACAAGAAGATCAGGACATCGAAGACGCCGCGGGTTATCCCTCCACCTGAAAAAGCGCCTTCAAAACCTACCATAGACAAGCGGGAGAGTGGGGAAGCACATCCGATCACAGCCCCGCTTCCTGGCAACATCATTGAAATCAAGGTTAATCCTGGTGATATCATTGAAAAAGGGCAGTTGCTGATGGTGATGGAGGCGATGAAAATGGAAAACAAGGTAACGGCTGACCGGAAAGGGGTGATAGAGCATATTTCTGTAAAGGTTGGAGATACAGTTTTGCAGGGTGATGAGCTTGTGAAAATAATTTAAGGATATGAAAAAACTACTGACGATTGCCGGCGTCATCCTTTTGCTGAGCCTGCTCCGACTGATGCTGTTTCCGGGAGAAAATATCCCACAGGTCAGCGCCGCAGATGGGGAGCAGATAACCATGATCTCCGGTGATGAAGCGGAAAGCGGGATATGGCAGACCGCAGTTGACGGACTCAGGCAGTTTTACCTTTTTACAGGGGTCCGGAATGTTACGGCGGGTCATGTGATCATGATCATTGTGGGGCTTTTTTTTATATTCCTGGCAATCAGGTTCGATTATGAACCATTGCTATTGATCCCCATTGGTGCCGGGATTATTATTGGAAATATCCCGTTTTACCAGGCTGAAGGAATGAACCTGCAGCTCGGTATATACCAGGAGGGAAGCGTAATGAATTATCTCTATTTTGGTGTGATGAAGGGAGTTTATCCGCCGCTGATTTTTCTGGGGATCGGTGCCATGACGGATTTCTCTTCTCTTATCTCACGGCCAAAACTGATGCTGCTGGGTGCAGCTGCACAGGTGGGAATTTTTCTGACTTTCCTGGGGGCCATCTGGCTGGGTTTTGACATGCGTGAGGCAGGGGCTATTGGTATTATCGGCGGGGCAGATGGTCCGACTGCAATCTTTCTTTCTTCCCGGATCGCAGAACATCTTATCGGTCCCATTGCCATTGCCGCATACTCTTATATGGCCCTTGTACCTGTGATTCAACCGCCCATTATGCGATTGATGACCAGCAGGAAAGAACGGTTGATCAGAATGGCACCTCCAAGGGCAGTTTCGCAAACCGAAAAAATTCTTTTCCCGCTGGCAGGATTGATCATCACCGCTTTTATTTCGCCCAGCTCATTGCCCTTGTTGGGAATGCTCTTCTTCGGGAACCTCCTGAAAGAATCTACCCGTACTAAGCGGCTTGCTGAGACGGCCAGGAACGCTTTGATCGATATTGTAACGATTATGCTGGGGTTAACGGTCGGTGCTTCCACGCAGGCCGACTTTTTCCTGACTACGGATTCAATGATTATCTTCGGACTGGGAGCACTCTCGTTTATGGTGGCAACAGCCGGCGGTATTATTTTTGCCAAAGTAATGAATCTTTTTACTCCTGAAGGAAAGAAACTGAATCCACTGATCGGTGCTTCCGGGGTTTCGGCTGTGCCCGATAGTGCCAGGGTGGTACAGCATATGGGACTGAAGGAGGATCCTTCCAACCACTTGCTGATGCATGCCATGGCCCCCAATGTAGCCGGGGTAATCGGCAGTGCAGTTGCAGCCGGTATTTTGTTGAGTTTTCTTTGGTAAAATATTGTGTAAAATATTCTGATACAGGTGGTTAGTATTTTTAGCATGTTAGTTTTGTTTTGGAATCATAATGCTGATTTATGGAAAAGACAGGTATAGCCGGTAATTCCGGCGGAAAGGTGCGGTCCGACTGCAAGGTTTTGCTGACCCTTGCCGAGCAGGGTGGTATAAGGACAGAGCTCAAGAGTAAGGTTGGTGCACTTTACGGTGAATCCATCGAAAACCTGGTGCAGGATATTTTACGGTTTTTTGGTATCAGGCATGCAGCAGTGATTGTTGAAGACAGCGGTGCACTGCCGCACGTCATCGCGGCCAGGGTGGAGGCGGCTATCAAACAGGTGATGGAAACTACTAAAGAGTTCTTGTTGCCCTTTTCGGTGGAAGACCTTCCGAATGCTGAAAGTGGGCGTTTTCGCCTGTCACGTCTGTATATTCCGGGGAATACACCTTCGATGATGATTAATGCTGGTATTCATGAGCCCGACGGGGTTATTCTTGATCTGGAGGACGCTGTGGCTCCCGACAGGAAAGATGAAGCCCGTCTCCTGGTAAGAAATGCCCTCAGAAATATTAATTTCTATGGTGCCGAAAGGATGGTCAGGATTAACCAGCCTCCCCTGGGGCTGGAAGATGCCGCAATTGTGGCTCCTCACGGCGTTGAACTGCTGTTGATACCCAAATGTGAGGAGGCCGGACAGGTGCAGGAGGTGGAGAAGGTGGTGCGTGCATCTCTCGAGAAGGCAGGGAGTGTCCGGGAGATTTTCTTTATGCCGATCATCGAAAGTGCACTGGGGGTTGAGAATGCCTGGCAGATCGCAATGTCGTCTAAATATGTCGTAGCTATGGCCGTGGGACTGGAGGATCTGACAGCAGACCTTGGTGTTTCCAGAACGGAAGAAGGGAGGGAGTCATTCTATGCCCGCACCAGGATCGTTAATGCGTGCAAGGCTGCTGGCATACAACCCATCGATTCAGTCTATTCCGATGTGGCCAATATGGATGGATTGCTGGAAAATGTGAATGCGTCTGTTGCATTGGGATTCGAAGGAATGGGGTGTATTCACCCGGGTCAGATCAGGGTGATTACAGAAGGATTCAGACCCTCTGAAGAGGAGGTTGATAAAGCAAAGCAGATTATCGAGGCTTTTAAGGAGGCCAGGAAACGCGGACTGGGTGTCGTGGCCCTCGGATCAAAAATGATTGATGCCCCGGTGGTGAAAAGAGCGGAACGGACCCTGATACTTGCAAATAAATTTAAAATGATCTGACTATGAAATCCAAACATAGAGAGTTGATAAAAAATGCTGCCGGTCGGAGCGTTCCCGCAAAAGTGAATGGTGTTCCTGTAATTCCCTATAAAGGAGTGGGCAAGTACCGCCCGGAAGGGAGAAAACATGGTCCGCGCATTGCCAGTGCTGTTGATTTTCCTATTGACGGAGATAAGCGTGTGGAGAATCTGAAGGAGGCACTGGTAAAAGCGGGGTTGAAAGATGGGATGACAATCTCCACCCACCACCATTTCAGGAACGGTGATTATCTGGCAAATATGATTTTTGACATTGCCAAAAATATGGGAATTAAAGGTTTACGTTGGTTTCCTTCTGCCTCATTCCCTTGTCATGAACACTTAATACAGTACCTGGAAGACGGGACCATTCACCATATTGAAGGAAGCATGAATGGACCACTTGGAAAATTTGTTTCTGAAGGCAGGATGAAAGGTACGGCAGTGTTGCGCTCACACGGTGGAAGGTACCAGGCAGTGCAGGATGGAGAGGTCGGGATCGATATTGCGGTCATCGGGGCTCCGACAGCGGATCCTTTTGGAAATGCCAATGGTCTGTATGGAGATTCTGCATGTGGACTGCTGGGATTTGCACTGGCCGATTCGCAGTATGCTGACAAAGTCATCGTGGTCACAGACAACATGGTGGAATTTCCCTGTATCCCCTGGCAGATCCAGGGAAATAATGTGGATATCACGGTAGAGGTAGAGAAGCTGGGGGATCCGGACGAGATCATCTCAGGTACGACACGCATCACCCGGTCGCCCGACCGCCTGTTGCTGGCCGAGCTGACTGCCAGGTTTTGTGATGCGGCAGGGATCATAAAGGACGGTTTCTCATTCCAGAGCGGAGCAGGAGGAACCTCACTGGCGGTTGGTGAGTATTTCAGGCAAATAATGAGAAAGAGAGGGGTGAAGGCCCGGTTTGCCAGGGGAGGAAGCAATAAGTACCTGGTTTCCATGCTCGAGGAGGGTTTGGTTGAGTATATTCTCGACGGACAGACTTTCGATCTGGACGGGGTGAAGTCCATGGCAGACAATCCCCGCCATGTCTGGACAAGTCCTTTTACCAGCTACAATTATCATGGTAAAGGTAATTTTGCAGGAATGGTGGATGTGGTAATCCTTGGAGCAACAGAGGTGGATGTAGATTTCAATGCAAATGTGGTAACACATTCTGACGGATACCTGCTTCACGGACTTGGTGGGTGGCAGAATTGCCTCTTCTCAAAAACCGTGATTCTTCCTGTGCCACTGTTCCGTGACAGGATACCGGTAGTAAGGGATCGCGTGACCACCCTCTGCGGACCGGGTGAGCTGATCGATGTTGTTGTTACCGAACGCGGCATCGCCATCAATCCAAAAAGAGAGGATCTCATCAGTGCAGTGAAGGGCTCGGGATTGCCTTTAAAAACCATTGATGAACTGAAAGATGAAGCAGAAAGGATATGTGGTACCCCGGAAATTCCGGCGTTTGATGATGAAATAGTCGCTGTGATCAATTGGGTGGACGGCACCGTGATCGATGCCGTGCGCAAGGTCAGCAAATGAACGATTGTTCCAATTTTCCGTTCAGCAGGGAATGATTCTGGTAATTTTTCCTGTATTTTCATGCAACATCCAGATTCTTCGGTCGTCATTAGACCGGATATGAATATAACAACTCCACAGCATGGAATCCGATAAGCTTATTGAAGCGTGCAGGCGTGAAGACCCAAAGGCGCAAATGGAGGTCTATAAATGCTATAGCAAAGCCATGTACAATATCGCACTCAGGATCCTGAACCATACCGCTGATGCTGAGGATGTAATGCAGGAGAGTTTTCTCAGCGCATTCCGGAATATCCACACCTACAGGGGTGAGGTGACTTTTGGCGCCTGGTTGAAAAAGATCGTCATTAACCGGTCACTGGATGTGATAAAATCAAAAAAAGCCATGATCTCACTGGACGCAGTGTCAGAAATGGCAGATGAGACAGCGGATGTGGAGTATATGGACTACAGGGATATTCACAGGGATGCCATCATTGGTGCCATTGGTGCATTGCCTGACGGATACCGGGTTGTCCTCACACTCTACCTTATTGAAGGATATGATCATGATGAGATATCAGAGATCCTTCATATATCAAATGCCACCTCAAGAACCCAGTATCACAGGGCGAAGAAGCAATTGGCTGAAAAATTGAATGAATTAAAAGCAGTATCATGACCGATTTGGAAAAACACATTACCAGGATGCGCGATCAGCTGGATGCAGCAGAACCGCCTCCCGGTCACATGAAGCGGTTTCGCAATAAGCTGAAGCAGCAGCAAAACCCTGTTCGCAGGATTAACTTCCGGCATGCACTGCAGATCGCTGCGTCCATTGCCATTATTGCGGCTTCAGGTATCTGGATTATTAAGACTGGAAATAGCGGCGATAAGGTGGCTGTCACCAACGAATCCGTTGAGTTCCGTGAGACAAACAGCTATTATGTCCGGCAGGTGAATGACAGGTACGAAGACATTGAAGCCCTTAATTTTGATTCTGAAGATGAAAAAGAGATGCTCCTGGATGAGCTCTCCTCGATGGATCAGTATTACCGGGAATTGTTGAAGGAGCTGGATGCCAATCCCGGTGATGACCGTGTAATGAATGCCCTGATTCGTCATTATAAACTGAAACTACAGGTGATGGACCAGATCATTGAACAGTTAATACAATTAAAAAACATCAATACAGACGAAAATGAAAACACTGAAATATAATACAGGAACAATGCTGTTAACCTTGCTTTTTGTTGTTGGTTTTACGATGACTATGCAGGCACAGCATGCTGAAAAGGTGATTGCAAAGGATTACACGATCAGCGAAGGATTTACACTTGGAATAGACAACCAGTACGGGGAGATCAACCTGGTGAACTGGGATCAGGACGAATGTTCGGTGGTGGTGACTGTCAGGGCAGAAGCCGGTTCTCAGTCAGCTGCTGATGATTTGCTCAAAAATGTGGATATCGACATCTCCGAAAGCGATTCGCGCGTGGAATTCGAAACGGATATCAGTTCAAATGCGATGTCAGGAAGGAAGAAAATCAACGTATCTTATGAGGTGAAGGTTCCTGCCTACATCAATGTCTCCCTTGAGCAGAGTTATGGCCATATCTACATACAAGAGATTGCAGGTGTTGCTGAGCTGGATGTGCGTTATGGGTCGCTGACTGCAGACGCACTGAGCCTGTCTGATTCAAGAGAATGGAACAGTCTTGACCTGGCCTATGGAGAGGCTGATATAGCATTTGTTTCTGCCCTGTTGGTGGATATGAAATATAGCAATGCGACCCTCTCAGAATCACAAATGCTGGAGATTAACAGCGCCTATTCAAAGGTGTTTATGGACCAGGTGGGGGAACTGAAGATTGACAGCAAGTATGACAAATACACAGCTGCTTACCTCGAGGAATCATTGAACATATCATCGGCCTACACACAGCTTACGGTTGATATGATCTCCAAAAATTTTACAGAGATAAACGCCCGGATGAAGTATGGTAATTTCAAAGGCGGACTGGAGAACAATACTGCTTTTAAGATTGATGCTGAGGTGTCGTACGGATCGATTAATATTCCTGAAGGAAATTATGAGCTGATACGGGAGAATACCAGCGAGGAGGCACACGGCATAGTTGGAAGCAATCCCGTTGCATCCGTCTCAGTCAGCCTCAGGTATGGCAATTTTAACCTGAACTAACTATTCTGATATATATTTTCAACACTCCCCGGATATGGTTATATTTAGGGAGTGTTTTTATTTTACATCATGACAGGTACACTATGAAGAAGACCAGTTTACTTTTCGCCGTTGTATTTATTATTTCCAGTTGTAACAATACGACTTCAGAAACAAGTAATAAGCAAAATGTACAAGCAGAACCGTTCAGGTATGCCATTGTTATCCATGGTGGTGCTGGCTATGCCACACCTGAAAAGTTGGGTGACTATGGTGTCAGGGTGTATGAGGCTGCTTTGGATTCGGCATTGCAGATTGGATTAAGGGTGCTTGACAGAGGTGCATCAAGTGCTGATGCGGTGGAGCAGGTCATCCGGTTTCTTGAAGATGATACACTGTTCAATGCAGGAAGGGGTGCTGCCCTGACCAGTGAAGGGCTCGCTGAGTTGGATGCATCAATCATGTGGGGAGCCGATCAGAATGCGGGAGCAGTAGCTGGGCTTACAGATGTGCGGCATCCGATTACTGCAGCACGACGGGTGATGGATAGTTCGGTGCATGTGATGTTTGCAGGTCCCGGGGCAACGAAATTTGCCATATTGCAAGGCCTTGAAATTGTTCCGCAGGAATTTTTTCAGACAGCCGGAAGCAGGGCTTCCCTGGCGCGTGCGTTGAAGGCAGATAAATTTGGAACTGTAGGTTGCGTTGCACTGGATATGAATGGTGATTTGTGTGCAGGAACATCCACGGGAGGTATTACAAACAAGAAACATGGCAGGGTAGGTGATGTGCCTGTTATTGGTGCCGGGACCTATGCCAAAAACAGTATTGCCGGTGTATCCTGTACAGGACAGGGTGAGTTTTTTATCAGGCTGGCAGTGGCCAAGGAGGTGATCTCACTGGTTGAGCACAAGGGATATACTGTTGAAGAGGCAGCGCAGGAGGTGATCTTTGACCAGCTCAAACCTTTTGATGCAAAAGGGGGTGTCATCGTTCTTGATCACCTGGGGAGGGTAGCCATGGAGTTCAATACATCCGCTATGTTCAGAGCATACGGTAATTCAACCGGCCAACAGCTTGTAAGAATATTCCCTGATTAAAAAGCATCATACGTTCAGCTACAGGCTCCGCTCAGGGTTTTATCTCTGCATCTCATGGTTCAAGTCGCTCCTTGAAAGGAAGGAATGTCATAAAGTCAGCATGGTGCACGATATAAGCTTCGGTTGATCGTTTGACCATATTGCCTTCACCGGCATGCGTTGCGATGATATGGCAAACCTCTGGCGGCACATGACACTGCTCCGCCAGGGATACGCCTGAAAAAGGGTGGCGCAGGTATTTCCCATAGGTGCCCTGAACGGCTTTTCCCTGCTCATCCAGCACATACTCAAGTAATTTGCCAACATCAGCAAGAATGGCTCCGGCAATGAGTACATCCATATCTACTGGCAGGGAGGTGCCAAAAAAATCATTCATTTTCTGGCCGCTCTCCCTGGCAATATGAACAACTGCACGTTTATGGTCCATAAAACTTACCTTTAGATCAGGTCCGCAGAGCAGTGTAAAGGGAATATTCCTGAGGTCATCTGGTGTTAATACGCTGATCTCCAGGGCCAGGCACCAGGTGTCGATGACCTGTTTTCTGAGTGTTTCATCAGTAATCCACTGGATTTCAGGCCAAAGATCAAGAATTTTTTCTTGCGTTGTCATATCGGAAGTTTAAAGCTGTTCAATGATTGCGTCTGCCATCTGCGTGGTTGATGCAGCCCCTTGTTCAATTACATCAGGTCTCCCCGGTAGCTTCATCATGTCGTATGTTTTCACAGAACCATTTTCGATTACAGCAGCAACAGCCTTTCTGACCCTTGCAGCGATTTCATTTTCTTCAAGGTGGTCCAGCATCATGCAGGCCGATTCGATCATGGCAATGGGATTCACGATTGGAATGTCGTATCCGGCGTACTTGGGAGCCGATCCGTGGGTAGGTTCGAATA
>JAGYMF010000200.1 GCA_018400695.1 Bacteroidales bacterium
TTGCCAATGGATATAAGGCGCATCAGATCCCACCCTGAAGTTGCTGCCAACGAGGGCAAAGTTGCCCTTCAGCGCGGGCCCCTTGTCTATTGTGCCGAATGGCCTGAATTTGATGACAGTTCTGTTCTTGATATTATCATGGCCGAAGACGCTCCTCTGACACACGAATTCAGGGATGATATGCTGGAAGGTGTGACTGTTCTTGAGGGAAGGGTTAATGGAAGCCGGCGTTTGCTTGATGGAGGAGTTGAAACCTATGAAAAGGATTTCACTGCAATACCATACTACGCATGGGCACATCGCGGTCCCGGTGAAATGATGGTCTGGTTTGCCACCAGCCAGGAGCATGCTCAATCACAGCCTGCCCCGACATTGGCCTACAGAAGCACTATAGACGGGTCTTATAAAACGAAATCCCTGCAGGCTGTAAAGAATCAGATGCTGCCCCGGAATTCCAATGACAACCTGGTTAGCCGGTATCATTGGTGGCCCAGGAACAACCAGTCGGAATATATCATTTATGAATTTGAGCAACCTGCTACTATATCGAGTTCCCATGTTTATTGGTTTGACGAGGGTCCCGGTGCCGGCGTCAGGCTTCCGGCCGGCTGGCGTATCCTTTATAAGTCAGGTGAAGAGTGGCTCCCGGTAAACAACACGGTTCCCTATGAAATTACCAAGGATGAATTGAACAAAGTTGATTTTGAGCCTGTGTTCACTTCGGCAGTTAAGCTGGAAGTTCAGCTGCCTGAAGATTCTTCTGCCGGGCTATATGAGTGGGGCGTAGAATAAGGAAGTAATAGAATGTCGACTTATGCTGATCAGATGTAACCGAAATATATAAATACCCATGAAAACTTCACTCTTTAATTTTTTACTGGCCTTCCTTTTTATGGCAGGAGCATTATCCGGTTGTGAATCCGGGCAAACTGTTGATGGTGAGTATCCGGTACGTCCTGTTCCTTTTACCGATGTTCATATCACTGATGATTTTTGGGCCGGACGCTTATTAACCAATAAGGAAGTCACTATTCCGGTAGCTCTTCACCAGTCCGAAATTACCGGCAGAATCAAGAATTTTGCAATTGCCGGCGGACTTGAGGAGGGTGATTTCCAGTCCGATGCCCCGTTTGACGATTCGGATGTATTTAAAATCATCGAAGGTGCGAGCTATTCAATGCAAATGTTCCCCGACCCTGAGCTGGATGCATATATTGATTCGCTTATCTGGCTGATAGGCGAGGCACAGGAGGATAATGGCTACCTGTATACCTACCGCACCATCCACGGTGATGATTCACACCCCTGGATAGGAAGTAAAAGATGGGAAAAGACCCATGTGATGAGTTGTGAGCTTTATAACATGGGACACATGTATGAAGCAGCAGCAGCTCATTACATCCTTACCGGTAAAAGAAACTTCCTGGATATTGCAATTAAAAATGCTGACCTGATTATAGAAGATATAGGTCCCGGTAAATTCGAGACCTACCCCGGCCACCAGGGAATCGAGATGGGTTTGGTCAGGCTTTATAATGCTACCGGTGACAGGCGGTATCTTGACCAGGCGAAGTATTTTCTTGATGCCCGCGGTCATGACCATATAGGCGAGCCTCCATTCTGGCATGGTACACCGAGAACCTATGACCAGGCGCACCTTCCTGTTACCGAACAGACCGAGGCAGTCGGGCATTCCGTAAGGGCCCTTTACATGTATGCAGGTATGGCTGATGTTGCCACGCTGACCGGAGACAGGGAGTATATTGATGCCATTGACCGTTTGTGGGAAGATATTGTGTATACAAAATATTATATTACCGGTGGTGTTGGTTCAGCGGGCGGGCACGAAGGATTCGGACCTCCGTATGATCTTCCCAATTTAACGGCCTATTGTGAGACCTGTGCGGGAATTGCCAATGTATTCTGGAATCACCGGCAGTTTCTTTTGCACGGAGATGCGAAGTATATCGATGTTCTGGAGCGTACTCTTTATAATAATGTTCTGGCGGGGGTTTCACTTGGCGGGGACTTGTTTTTTTATCCCAACCGTTTGGAATCTGATGGCCTTCATACCCGCAGTGAGTGGTTTGGTTGCGCCTGCTGTCCTTCGAATATCAGCCGGTTTATTCCTTCTGTGCCTGGTTATGTATATGCTCAGGATGATGAAGATATTTATGTAAACCTGTTTGTTAGCAGTGAGTCTGATTTTGAAATTAATGGCACTAAAACAGGGTTGCAGCAGGAGAGTGCCTTACCCTGGGATGGTGGTATCCGGCTTAAGGTAAATCCGGAAGAACCCGTTAAATTCAGCTTGCGGGTAAGGATACCGGGATGGTCGGAAGATCAGCCGGTTCCCGGAGATCTGTATACTTTTATTGATCAGGCAACGGAAACTCCCGTGCTTAAGGTAAACGGGGAGGCTTATGACATTACCCGTGAAAACGGATATGCCGTTATATCGAGAACCTGGAGTGAAGGAGATGTTGTTGATCTCAACTTGCCAATGGATATAAGGCG
>JAGYMF010000201.1 GCA_018400695.1 Bacteroidales bacterium
AGCCTTCAGAAGACAAGCTTACCGGTTTTGTGTTTAAGATCCATGCCAACCTTGACCCTAACCATCGGGACCGGATCGCGTTTTTGCGGATCTGTTCGGGCCGGTTTGAGCGCAATAAATTTTACTACCATACGCGGCTGAAAAAGCGGCTGCGGTTTCCCTCGCCGACCAGCTTTATGGCCAATAGCAAAACGGTTGTGGATGAGGCGTTTCCGGGCGATGTGGTGGGACTGTATGATAACGGGAATTTTAAGATCGGTGATACGCTGACAGAGGGGGAGGAGCTGCATTTCAAGGGTATTCCGAGCTTCTCGCCCGAGATCCTGCGGGAGGTGAACAACCTGGATAATTTCAAGGCAAAACAGCTGGATAAGGGGGTGCGGCAGTTAACGGATGAAGGCGTGGCGCAGCTGTTCATACAGCAGCCGGGGAACCGGAAGATCATCGGTACCGTGGGCGAGCTGCAGTACGAGGTGATCAAGTACCGGCTGGAACATGAGTATGGCGCCAGGTGCAATTTCTCGCAGCTCTCTTTTCATGGAGCCTACTGGATCACCACAGGAAACAGGGAGCAGCTGGATGCACTGATCAGGCGAAAAGCGAACAATATCGCGTTCGATAAGGAGGAGACGCCGGTCTATTTTGCCGAGAGTGACTGGGCGCTGAAGACGGTGAAGGAGATGTATCCCGACCTGGAATTTCACGCCACGTCTGACTTCAAGGCAGAGTGAGCAGCTACTGCCAGATGATCCGCCGTGGAGCAGCATAGGCTGTGATCAGTGGCATCGACCTGATCGGTGGCACCCACCTGATCCGTGAGGTCCACCTGGTCGTTTGCGGTTACGATCCGCTACATTGATCTTATCAGTTGCGTCCACGTCCCCGGTCAGGCCGCTCTGTTCCTGCTGGCCGCTGTGGATCAGCGGGCCGGTTCCGCATCCGCTCCTGCTGGTTTGCCTTGAATGTGTTGTACTGCTCCTCCGTCAGAATCTCCTTGTATTTCTTGTCGCGAAGCTCGCGCTGTTCTGTCATGATCTCCCGCATCTTCACCCGGTCGTCACGGTACTTCTGCATATTCACCTGGTTCTTTTTGTAGGATTCCAGTTCAAATTCCAGGACCTTGTTGTGCTGTTCTTCAGACAACTCCAGCGATTGAGACAGTCTTTCGACACGCTCCTTCACATTGTCTTCAGACCATTGCCAGCCCTGTCCGCGGCCCGGACCCTGTCCCTGTCCCATTCCCGGTCTCTGCTGACTCATCGAGGGTACAGTGAAAATGGCCATCAGCGCAACCATGGCGCATGACCTTACAATCGTAAATGTTTTCATTATTTGCTTGTTTTAAGGTTTTATCAGATGACCATATGACTGTGTAAATATAAAAAGGTTTAACCATTTTGTTTTTTTAATTAAACCTTGCTTTATTTTTGCTGTCAAAGTCTATGTATTCACAACAACGATAAACTGACAGATTTTGGAGATCCGGATTTCGAGCCTGGATAAAACCTATCCGGGCGGGTATCATGCATTGCAAAATATTGACCTGACCATTACGAACGGGATGTTCGGATTGCTGGGGCCCAATGGCGCCGGTAAGTCGACACTGATGCGGATACTGGTCACCCTCCTGGAGCCCACTTCAGGCGAGGTGCTGATCGACGGAAAGGATATCCGGAACCACCGGCGCGAGGTGCGGAGCATGGTCGGCTATCTTCCACAGGATTTTCGTTTTTTTTCCAGGCTGAAGGCGTGGGAATTCCTCGATTACGCGGCCCGGCTCGGGGGGATGTCGGACAGGCGTGAGCGGAGCAGGAGAATTGATGAGATGCTTACCAGCGTAGGGTTGTTTGATTTCAGGAACCGCATGGCCAATAAGCTTTCCGGTGGGATGAAGCGCCGCCTCGGTATCGCCCAGGCACTGATCGCCTCACCGAAGATCATTATCGTTGATGAACCGACGACCGGACTGGATCCCGAAGAGCGGATCAGGTTCAGGAACCTGTTGTCCGACCTGGGAAGGTCCGATACGGTCATCATTCTTTCAACCCATATCGTTGGAGACATCTCCAGTACCTGTAACCAGATGGCGCTCCTGAATGAAGGCGAACTTGTTTACCGGGGAACGCCCGATCAGCTGGTGGAGGGCACCCGGGGATTTGTATGGTCGGCAGTGGTTACGCAGGAGCAGTACGACAGGCTGAAACTTGATTATCCAGTGATCTCCACCATCCCTTCAGGACTGGGTTGGGAGATCCAGTTCGTGGGCGAGCGGCCTTCCGGGATTGATGCAGTGGAGGTTGCCCCCAATCTCGAGCATGCCTATGTGCACTATATGGAAAATAATTTCAGACACTGGGACCTGTGATCAGCTTTACCAATATATGGACCGTGGCTGCCTATGAGCTGAAAACCCTCTACCGGAGCTGGTTTTTCCGGATCTTTTCGATCCTTACCCTGCTGATCCTTTTTGGAATGAACATGGGGGTCTTTGCTGTGCCCGATGCGCAATGGAC
>JAGYMF010000202.1 GCA_018400695.1 Bacteroidales bacterium
GAATATTCTTTGTTCGCTCATGAAGGTCCTGGGAGTCGGAAGCAGCCCGTGCTTCCAGCCCCGTTCCAACAATAGGAGCTTCGGGGCGGACCAGCGGAACTGCCTGGCGCATCATGTTCGATCCCATCAATGCACGGTTTGCATCGTCGTGCTCCAGGAAAGAAATAAGCGACGCAGCCAACGAGGCAATCTGGTTCGGACCCACATCCATCAGGTTAACCTCTTCCTTGTCACTCAGCGGGTAATCCCCGTCCAGTCTCGATTTCACCCTTTGGTTCAAAAAATAGCCATCATTGTCGATGGGAGCATTCGCCTGGGCAATCACCCGACTCTCTTCTTCTTCAGCCGTTAAATAAACAGATCCCTCATCTGAAAGGTCTACCTGCCCATTGGTCACTTTCCGGTATGGAGTTGCAATAAATCCAAGATCAGTAATTTTTGCAAATACACAAAGAGAGGAAATCAATCCAATGTTCGGACCTTCCGGTGTTTCAATCGGACACAACCTTCCATAGTGCGTATAGTGAACATCGCGCACCTCAAATCCGGCTCTTTCCCGCGACAATCCGCCAGGTCCCAGAGCAGACATCCGCCGCTTGTGCGTCATCTCAGCCAACGGATTGGTTTGATCCATAAACTGCGAAAGCGCGTTGGTACCAAAAAACGAATTGATCACCGACGATAAAGTCTTGGAATTGATCAGGTCAATAGGAGTAAAGACCTCATTATCACGCACATTCATCCTTTCACGAATCGTCCGTGCCATACGTGCCAGTCCGATTCCGAACTGATTGTACATCTGCTCTCCAACAGTACGAACACGACGATTACTCAGGTGATCGATATCATCCACATCGGTTTTCGAGTTGACCAGTTGAATAAGATACCTGATAATCTCAATGATATCTTCCTTGGTCAGCACCCGAATTTCGGAATCCACATTCAGACCAAGCTTTTTGTTGATCCGGTAACGCCCTACTTCACCAAGGTCATACCGCTTGTCGGAAAAAAACAGCTTGTCAATGACATCACGAGCCGTTGCCTCATCCGGCGGTTCGGCATTCCTCAGCTGACGATAGATATGTAAAACGGCCTCTTTTTCCGAATTACAGGGATCTTTCTGCAGGGTATTGTATATAATGGCAAAATCCTGCTGTTTCTGGTCGTCTTTGTGCAATAAAATGGTTTTAACACCCGACTCAATGATTTCTTCGATGTGTTCTTCTTCCAGGACCGTTTCCCTGTCGATGATGACTTCATTCCGTTCTATCGATACCACTTCTCCTGTATCCTCATCAACAAAATCTTCTATCCAGGATTTTAGCACACGGGCAGCCAATCTCCGTCCGATGACCTTCTTCAATCCCGTTTTTGATACCCTTACTTCATCGGCCAGGTCAAAAATTTCCAGCACATCTTTATCGCTTTCATAGCCAATAGCCCTCAGGAGGGTAGTGACCGGCAATTTCTTTTTCCTGTCGATGTATGCAAACATCACACTGTTGATGTCGGTGGCAAATTCGATCCAGGAGCCTTTGAACGGAATAATTCGTGCAGAATACAGTTTTGTACCATTTGCATGAAGGCTTTGTCCAAAGAACACTCCGGGAGACCGGTGTAACTGTGAAACGATGACCCTTTCGGCACCATTGATAATGAAGGTACCTCTTTCTGTCATATAGGGCACTGTTCCCAAATACACATCCTGCACAACCGTATCAAAATCTTCGTGTTCCGGATCGGTACAATAGAGTTTAAGCCGGGCCTTCACCGGAACACTGAAAGTCAATCCGCGCTCAATGCATTCAGTAATGGTATAACGAGGCGGATCCACCTGATAATCAAGAAACTCCAAAACAAAATTGTTCCGGGTATCGGTAATGGGAAAATTTTCCTGAAAAACGCGGTTCAAGCCTTCTTCTTTACGTTGTTCCGGGGTCGAATTCAATTGGAAAAAATCCCTGAATGATTTAATTTGTACTTCTAAAAAGTCAGGGTAATCAAACCTGGTTTGTGTTGATGAGAAATTAATCCTCTGGATCTTTGTTTTTACTGACATCTATTATAGAAGTTAATGATATAAATACAAATACACAAAAGGTTCAGAACCATGCCTGGCATGATTCTAAACCATATAAACCTTCAAAAAGGTTTGATTGCGATTATTTGATTTCAACTTCCGCTCCAGCTTCTTCCAACTGATTTTTAAGGGCTTCTGCCTCATCTTTGGAAACTTTTTCTTTAATTGCTTTGGGAGCTTCATCAACAACGGCTTTGGCTTCTTTCAATCCAAGACCGGTTAATTCTTTAACGAGTTTAACCACTGCAAGTTTAGACTGACCGGCTGCATTCAGAACC
>JAGYMF010000203.1 GCA_018400695.1 Bacteroidales bacterium
ATACGGGGATCAATGTGCCTTATGCCTCTTTGCTGGGTGTGATGACCTCTGATCCGGGTGAGAGGACCTCTCTGGCTACCTACAGGATGTTGTTTGGTTTTGGAGGCAGTGTGCTTGTGCTTGGAGCAGTAGAGCCCCTGGTGAGCCTGTTTGAAAGCACATTCCAGGGCGAGCAATCCACCCAGAGGGCATGGCAGGCTGCAGCAGGAGTTTTCGCTCTGCTGAGTATCCTGTTTTTCATGTTTAACTTTAGCTGGTCCCGTGAAAGGATCAGGCCAAAACGGGAAAAGAGTTTATTAAGAAATGATCTGCGTGACCTGGTGGGTAACAAACCCTGGTTCATTTTGTTGGGAGCCGGTATCTCCACATTGATCTTTAATTCTATTCGTGACGGTTCGGTGATCTACTACTTTAAATATTTTATTGCCGACCAGGAGGCGATAAAATCGGGATTGCTACGGGTAACATTCACATATAGTACCCTTTATCTGGTTGTCGGACAGACCGCCAATATCATAGGGGTGCTTTTGGCCAGACCTGTCTCCGACCGCTTGGGCAAGAAGCGAACATTTTTTTATGCCATGCTGGTGGCTGCAGGGTTGAGCCTTCTCTTTTACCTGCTGTCCATGGAACAAATCTTCCTGATTTTTACGCTTCAATTCTTTATCAGTATCTGCGCAGGGATCATCTTCCCGCTTTTATGGAGCATGTTTGCCGATATTGCCGACTATTCTGAATGGAAAACCGGGCGCCGCGCTACCGGACTTATCTTCTCCTCCTCTTCGATGTCGCAAAAGATGGGCTGGACTCTCGGAGGAGCCCTTACCGGTTGGCTGCTGGCAATTTTTGGGTTTGAGGCCAACGCAGTGCAGAGTGCCGAATCACTGAACGGAATCAGGATGATGATGAGCATTTTTCCGGCCATTGGAGCTGTTTTGTCAGCACTGCTGATCTACCGGTATGAGCTAAGCGATGCATTTATGAGCAAAATCATCAAAGAGCTGAATCATAAGAGGACGATCAATAGCGATTAGGATTTCAGTAAATGCAATGAGATGAAGGTTTCAAAGTGGTTATGGAGATTTTATTATTTTTGGTTGACAAAGCGAAGAGAAGTGGCTAAACTGTTAGATTGATATGAATTCAAGAGAAGCACTTATAAAAACCATTCAACACCAGGAACCCGGTAGGATTGTGGTTGATT
Source organism: Bacteroidales bacterium (assembly GCA_018400695.1). Taxonomy (GTDB): domain Bacteria; phylum Bacteroidota; class Bacteroidia; order Bacteroidales; genus M55B112. The sequence continues at coordinate 1,205 of JAGYMF010000203.1, forward strand.
TTGGGGGTACCTCGGTAACAGGTATTCATGTACTTGTTGTTCAGAAGCTCAGGAGATATTATGGTCTTGAGGAAAAGCCCTTAAAGGTTATTGAACCTTACCAGATGCTGGGCGAGATTGAGGATGACCTGGCAGAGGCGATGGGTATTGACGTAATTGGACTGTTTCCTCCCGGCAATATGTTCGGTCACCGCCAGGAAAACTGGAAACCTTTCAAAACCTTTTGGGACCAGGAGGTGCTGGTACCGGAAGAATTCAACTCCTCCTTTGATGAAAACGGTGATCTGCTGATGTATGCAGCCGGGGACATGTCCTATCCGCCCAGTGCAAAAATGCCGAAGGCCAGTTACTTTTTCGATGCTATTGAGCGTCAGAAAACGCTTGATGAATCGGACCTTGATCCTGCCGATAACCTGGAGGAGTTTCAGCTGCTTACTGAGGATGACCTGACTTACTGGAAGAGCGCAACAGAGGCCGCCTCACTGAAGGACAAAGGTGTCGTGGCTACATTCGGGGGAACCGCTATTGGCGATATCGCCCTGGTGCCGGCGATCAACCTGAAGGATCCACGCGGGATCAGAGGGGTGGCGGAGTGGTACATGTCAACCATGCTCAGACCCGATCTCCTTCACGAAGTATTTGAAAAGCAGACCGACATCGCCCTGAAGAACCTGGAGAAAGCATTCAGTGTAGTTGGCAACAGCATTGATGTTATTTTCATCTGTGGAACCGATTTCGGTACGCAGGATTCACAGTTCTGCAGCAGCGAAACCTACCAGGAGCTTTATGCTCCTTACTACAGGAAGATGAACGACTGGATCCACCGGCATACCGGGTGGAAAACCTTCAAACACTCTTGCGGCGCCGTGGAACCACTGATGCAACATTTTATCGATTCAGGATTCGATATTATCAACCCGGTGCAGATCAATGCACGGGATATGGATCCTGTAAAACTGAAGGAGAAATACGGCAACGACCTGGTATTCTGGGGCGGAGGTGCCGACACGCAGAAGATCCTTCCCTTTGGCA
>JAGYMF010000204.1 GCA_018400695.1 Bacteroidales bacterium
ATCGACCAACATGGTAAAGATTCACCAACAGCATTCCCTCAAAAATAACAACACTTTTGGTGTGGATATTGCGTCGCACCGCTTCGCCGAGCCACAAAATACCGAAGCGCTTCAATTTGTTGTTGAGTATGCGGCTGAACGCGAATTAGAACAGTTTGTGATTGGCGAGGGCAGCAATCTGCTGTTCACCGCAGCGTATGATGGGCTGATTATTCACCCGGTGATTGCGGGCATTGACATGGTGGACGAATCTGCGAGTGAGGTGCTGATAAGGGCCGGTGCAGGGGTGAACTGGGACAGTTTTGTGCAGCATTGCGTATCGCATCACTGGTATGGCGCTGAAAACCTGTCACTTATTCCCGGATCGGTAGGGGCTGCACCGGTGCAAAACATTGGTGCCTATGGGGTTGAAGCCAGGGACATTATTGAGTATGTGGAGGTTTTCGATATTCAGCAGATGATGCCTGTGATCTTTTCAAATGCCGCCTGTGAGTTCGGCTACCGTGATAGTATTTTCAAGCATAACAGCGGAAGGCATATCGTTACCCATGTGGTTTTCAGATTGCAGAAAAAGGGTGAGATGAACCTGGAGTACGGCAATGTGAAAGAGGTATTCCTTCGCAGGAAGGAACAAAACCTGCATACATTAAGGGAGACCATTATCTCCATCCGTGAGGAGAAGCTTCCGGATCCTTCGGTGACAGGCAATGCGGGGAGTTTTTTCAAAAATCCGGTAATCCGGTTGGAAAAATTTGAGGAGATACAAAAGGCGTTTCAGGATGTTCCCGGCTATGCCACCGGGCCGGAAAAGGTAAAGGTTCCCGCTGCCTGGCTCATCGAGCATTCAGGATGGAAGGGGGTGCGCGAAGAAAACGTGGGTACATGGCCTGCACAGCCGCTGGTGATCGTCAACTACGGTGGTGCTGGTGGAGAGGATATCTTTGCGTTTTCAGAGAAAATCCGTACTGCAGTACACGACAAATTCGGGATCGTACTGGAACGGGAGGTGACGCTGGTTGGTCCTTTACTGGAGAAAGAATTGTAGTTGCCGAGCGGATTACAACTTTAAACCGGTTTAACGGTATATCCCCCTTCGGTCCAGCTCTTTCTGGTACTCTGCGGCATTGCGGTTGTGCTGTACCAGGTTCCTGGCAAATGCGTGACGTCCGCTAAAATCGGCTCTGGCACACATATACAGGTAATTGTGCTCTTCATAATTCAACACAGCATCGATCGCAGAGACTGACGGGATAATGATCGGTCCGGGCGGTAATCCCCTGTTTTTATAGGTGTTGTAGGGCGACGCCACCTGCTTGTATTCATAGAGCACCCGGGTGATGGACCAGTCGTCCAGCGCGTATTTTAACGTGGGACAGGATTGCATGGGAATTCCCCTTTGCAGCCTGTTGATATATACCCCGGCGACACGTGCATTTTCATCATCAATAAGGGTCTCCTCATCTACGATAGAGGCCAGTGTAGAGACCTCTTCACGGGTCATGCCCAGCTTCTCAAGCTTGCTGTCACGCTTTTCCCAGAAACGCTCGTACTCACTTGCCATGCGGTCCGTAAAATCCTTTGGCGTTGCGGTCCAGTACATCTCATAGGTGTTTGGAATGAACATCGCCTTGAATGTCTCCGGCGTAAAACCATACTGCGCGGGAAGATCCGGATCGGTAAGGTGGGCAACCATGTCTGCCGAATCGGGCTGGATATACCTGGTTACCTTGCCTGCAAGATCCTCGACCGTTCGAAGATTATTAAAGACCACCATAACCGGCTCCTGGTTCCCTGAGCGCAACAGGTTCACCAGCTCATTGTTGCTCATTCCGTCGCTGATCCTGTACCGTCCGGGTTTGATATTCGGTCCGTATCCCTTTTTTCCTGCCACCCATAAAAATGCTTTCTCATCTTCCAGGACATTCAATACTTTCAATTCCGAAAAAACATCTTCAAAATT
>JAGYMF010000205.1 GCA_018400695.1 Bacteroidales bacterium
GCTCAGCCCGACACATGGCTCCCCATTCAGCATCACTGCATTCTGCTTCTCTTTCGGACTGAAAGAGACCGTGGCAACATCGCGCAGCAGCACCGGTACACGTTCGCCTTCAGCAGTCTGACCAGCAGGTGCCATTTTGACGATCACCTCCCGCAGGTCATTGATCTGCTCCAGCTCGCTGAGCCCCCTCACAATATAACGCCGGCCCATCTCCACGATCGATCCCCCGGAAATATTCTGGTTATAGCTGTTGATCCTGGCAGAGATGGTCGACAGGTCAACACCGTATGACTTCAACAGGTAATCGCTGGTCTCGATAAGGATCTCCAGCTCCTCGGCACCATCCACCTGCACATCGGCAATGCCTTCCAGGCGGATCAGCTCGTTGCGCACATAGTTTTCCGCCACGCTCCTTAACTCATTCAGGTTGCTGTTCTCCGTGTGGCGAAAGGCCACCAGCATCACAGGATCCGCATTGGGATCAAACTGGGTGATGCTCAACTCATCCAGGTCATCGTCCTGGTTAAAGACAGCCAGCGCTTTTGACAGGTCCAGGAAGGCTTCATTCATATCCTTCTCCCAGGTATATTCCACTTCGATCTGTGCCACACCCACCCTGGAAACTGAAGACACATTCACCACGCCGTTCTGCCTGATGGCCAGGGATTCCATCCGGTCAACGAACTTATCCTCCATCTCTTCAGGCGGACGCTCGCCTGATCTCACCTCCACATACAGCCTGGGGCTGTGCAGGTTGGGAAAGAGGTCGATGCCGAGCTTTCCGAAGGAGATGACGCCAAGAAGGATGGTCGCCAGGATGATCATACTGACCGTAACAGGATATCTGACAGAAAAACGGGTGATGGATTTTAACATGATGAGTGGTTTAATATGCTACCTGACGATCCGGACTTTTGAGTCATTCCGAAGGGTCTCAAATCCTTTGCTTACGATACTCTCTCCCGTTTCCAGGCCGGTCTTGACTTCAATGTCCTTCTCATTCTCCAGCCCTGTTGTGATAAACCGCGCCTTAGCCACGCCACGGTCCACAACATAGACCATCTGCTGACGATTAAAGGTGGTAATGATCTCCCTGGGAATCACGATGGTGTTCTCTGAACTGTTCACCACCATATCGGCCCGCACAAACATCCCCGGAAGAAGGGTCAGCCGGTCGTTCTCCACCTCCACGAAACACTGAAAAGTCCTGGTTTCGGGATCAATCTCCGGGGAGATCTGTGTGATCGTTCCAGCCAGCGTATCGCCCGGGTTGGTATAACTGGTCACATATACCCTGAACCCCTTTGCGATGTTACCATAATATTTTTCCGGCAGGTTGGTCTCCAGGTAGAGCAGACTGTAGTTGATGATCTTTACCAACTCGGTCCCGTTTGGGATCCTGGAGCCTTCCGTAAAATAGGGTAGCCTGGAAATAACCCCTGAGAACGGCGCTTCAATGGTCATCTTTGCCAGATTGAGCCTGCCGGCCTCAATGTCATACTCCGTATTGATCAGTTTGATCTCAGCATTCTTCAGTTCCCGGAGCGTCGCCCCGCCCTTTTCATAGAGCGACTTCTGCTTTTCATATTCCTGCTTCGAGATTTCGTAGTCCACCTCTTTAGACCTGATGCGCAAACCATTCAAATACTCCTCATCCTCCAGCTTAATGATCGTTGCACCCGCCTTCACCTGGTCACCTACGGCGTATGATTTCCCGGTCGCCGGGTTGACCTGCAGCCTG
>JAGYMF010000206.1 GCA_018400695.1 Bacteroidales bacterium
ACAGGCTGAACCTCTTTGTTTCTCAACCAATATTCACCTATAACCGCACAAAAATGGAGCTGCAGACCGTGGAGCTGGATTATGAAGCGGCCCTGCTGCGGTACCTGCTGATCAAGCTGTCGCTGGAACGGGATGTAGCGCAGGATTTCTATGCTGTATACTCCAGTCAGATGCGGTTATCCATCGCCGAGGAGGAACTAAAAAACAACCTGGATAGTTATGAAATTATAAAGAACAAAGTGGATGGAGGATTGCTGGCACTGGAGGAGCTGTACCAGGCGGAGGTGAACCTCGCCACCAGCCGGTCATCGGTGTTCACAGCCGAACTGAACCTTCAGAACAGGAAGGACCAGTTCAAGGTACTGATCGGCATGCCGCTGGAGGAGGATTTTGTGATCATGACCACCGTGCAGGCAGATACCGTTGCTGTGGACCAGCAGATGGCCATCGGGCATGCGCTGACAAACAGGATGGAGCTGCGGCAGCGGGAGATCGATATTGAAAATGCCAATTTCAGCCTGGTACAGTCGAAGTCGATCAATGAGTTCGCAGGTTCCGTTACAGCCTCCCTGGGTGTGCAGTCAAACGAGGAACGGCTGAACAACCTGTTCGACAAACCTACCAGCACACCAAGCGTGGGACTCACCCTCAGCATCCCGATCTTCGACTGGGGGGAACGGAAATCTGAGATTAAAGCTGCCGAGGCGGGCCTGAAAAGTGCAGAGATTGAATATGAGACAGAGATGACCGATATCGAGGTGAACATCAGGGCGATCGTGCGCAGCCTGAAAAACCTGGAGAACCAGATCGGGATCCAGCGGAAGACGGTGGAGAATGCGCAGCTGACATATGATATCAACCTCGAACGCTACCGGAATGGAGACCTGACCAGTCTCGACCTGGGGATGTACCAGAACCAGCTTTCAGACAAAAAAATGGCGCTTACGAATGCCATTATCGACTATAAGGTTGAACTGATGAACCTGAAAATCCAGACGCTGTATGACTTTGAGCTGCAGCAACCGGTTATTCCTGATGAACTTACACAGAACAGGTGAAGCTTTATCTGAATAGACAAACAACAAGATATATTTCAAAATAGTGTAAACGAAAGATCATGAGAAAAACAGATGTTGTATCCGTCACCGCGGCCCTTTTGCTTGCGATCCTGGCAACTTCCTGCCGGCAGCCGGAAATGGAGGTGACCACGAATATTGAGGTGCCGGTAGGTGTGGTTGAAGTGACCACTTCATCCATTGAGGAGTTTATCAATACCACCGGGACGGCAAATGCCATGAAAGAGGAGACCCTGAAAGCAGAGATCGCCGGAAAATACAGGCTGCAGGTTAACCCGGCCACCGGGAAATCTTACGCCGTAGGTGACCATGTGAAGGCGGGTGCAACGATCATTAAGCTGGAGGATGAGGAGTATTTGAATGGTTTGCGCATCAGGTCGAAAGAGGTGGACTACGA
>JAGYMF010000207.1 GCA_018400695.1 Bacteroidales bacterium
GTCTCCATCCATTTCTGTTGTAGCTCGCTCTAATTGAGACAGTAATTTCAGGCTTAAGCATCACTGTCCATTGCGATTCTGGCTTCTGCCGATGTGCGACGTTAAAAGACAATCCTCGAGGCTGAGCGACGGTTAAACTCTTGCTGTTGTTGGCCGGTGAGACCAATGACCGGGTATAGTGTTCTTCATCAAGCCGCTCGGCGATATTGAGAAAATCTTCCTTGGCCCAAGCTACCCACTGAAAGAAAGCCTTCGCCCGGGCATGAGGAACACCGTTCTCGTTTTCATGCCATTTGTCGGCAAAGTTCTCCCCATGATTGGTCGGGTTCGGGATGTGCCATTTACCGTCTGCCGTTCTTGTGATCAGCGTGTAGGCTGACTCCGCCATTGCTTCATCAAAACGGAAGGTGGGCTGCATCTGATCGGCGTGACGGGACAAGGTGTCTATCAAATTCCTCAGCGTTTCATAAATGGTCGATTCATTCCGGTAGATCTTGGCTGCCAGCACGGTAATGACCATAGAGATCGGTTTGCATTTTTCGTTCTGCTGATTGCAGAAACGAATATCTCTATGCCTTTTTAACAGCTGAATAGCCCGTTGCAGTGGCGTCTTCACATGAATATCCGGAACCGCATCCCGGGTAGCGAACAGTCCGTCCTGACGGTAATTCTCAAAGAGGATCTGTTTCTGCGTCTGCTTTACATCCTCAAAGACAGCCTTGTTTTTATCGTAAAACCACTCTGCAAAATCCTTAGGATTGCTGGGCGACCAGTCATAAGAGCCGGAGTCACCGCATCTGTCCGTCACGGCAATGGCACTGCGATACCAGTAATACTCGCTGAAGGTGCTCCAGCTTTCCTGGACCGATGGAAGAATGTCCATGTGGAAACCAACGCCATCCTGCTCAGCGTAATTCAGGGTCCAGCAACGTTTCCCTTCGTCATCGAGCATCTTCACATAGGTGCCATGCGCCTTCAGATGATCGCCGACCTGATGCTTTACCGTTTTCGGGGTGATGGTTTCTTTTTCATGTTCCAACCGGCAGACAATATCGATGTCGTAATCGGCGTCTTTGCTGTCTTTATAAGGGCGTATCTCTGTCCCGAGTTTGAAGGACCCCTGCAGGTAAATTTCGGGGTCAGCAGTTGCGCCATCGTATTCACCATCCAGCAGATAAGCTTTCATGGATTCAAAACGCTCCATGGCCTGTTTATACTTCGATGGTGATATGTCCAGCTGCTCTGCCGCTTTTCGGAGGGCCTCTTCCCGCGTAACAATCCTATTCACCTGCAATCCCTCCATTTTGTATGAAAGCCCTGATCGACTCCGATTCATGGGTAAAATTGTGATCCGCCTTGGAAATCAGGTCATCCAGCATGGATACGTCATCCAACGGCAACGGCAGGTCGGATTCAAAATCAATCCGCTTGATCTGTCCGGGACG
>JAGYMF010000208.1 GCA_018400695.1 Bacteroidales bacterium
GAAACAGCATTGAGGAGCATGTATATACCCAATCCGGTTTTTATACCTCAACACTTACTCTAACAAATACGGATGGAAAATCAGTTTCCAAGAGCACCAATCATTTTGTGTTCAACCAGGATGATATATTTAGCAGACTGGAATTATGGGAGGGTACAGCTGAAGTGAACAGTAAGATAGAGGCTGTTTTTCAGGTAAACAGAACATATGGAAATCCCTACAACCCCGACACAGTTACTGTAGATGCTGTTATCACCAAACCTGATAACAGCAAAGATACAGTGCCATGTTTTTATTACATCAGGAGTTTGCCGGTTAACGGCAAATGGGAAAATGATTCCACATTCCAGTGCTGGATGGTCAGGTTCAATTCAGAACAGACTGGTGAGCATCAAGTGAAATTGCACCTGAAGGATAAGAGTGGGGAGTTCACTTCGGAGGAGGTTGCCATCCAGGTAGTACCATCTGACAACAAGGGGATGGTTTATATGGATCCGGCACACAGGCAGTATTATCGTCATAGCACCGGTGAACCTTATCTACCCATTGGAGAAAATGTAGCATGGAGCAACAAATCGGATAAGATCGCAGATTATCATGATCATCTTACTGCTCTTGGTGAAAACAATGCAAATATGCTACGCTACTGGACGGTTACTTTCGCATCACAGTCGCTGGAGGCAAGTAACGGTTACTCCTACTACAAGGGAATCGGTAATTACAGTCAACAGGCAGCCGGACTGCTTGATTCTGTTTTTAATATTGCCCGTGAGCAGGATATCCAGATCATGCTCGCTATTTGGCAACACGGTATCCTTTCGGAAAATGTAAATCCGAACTGGGACCTGAATCCGTATAATACTGCGAATGGAGGTTTCTTGAGCAAACCTGCTGATTTTTTCAATGATGAACATGCCAAACATCTCACGCGTAATCTTCTGCGCTACTACGTTGCCCGCTGGGGCTACTCCACCCACCTGCATTCATGGGAATTTTTTAATGAAGTGGATCTTACAGGGAATACAAGTACTAACCCAAGCTCATGGGTTACGGATGTAGACAATTGGCATGAAGAGATGGGTGAATACCTGAAAGAGGTTGACCCTTACGACCATATCGTAACCACGAGCATGAGCGGTTGGATGGATCATCCTTTGGCGGCTGCCCTGGGCGATAATGA